>NZ_JAQIBL010000182.1 GCF_027859075.1 Oceanispirochaeta sp.
TATCTCCTGATGGTGGAACAGATCTACAACGAACCTTACGATACATCTGTGAGAACCCTCATGGTCAAGTTCTGGGACGGCTGGCAGGAACTTTCGGTCAATCCCGAAGAGATCCCTTCACGCCAGGCTGTGCTGAAACAGGGTGAATCCCTTATTGACGGTATCAACAGCCGTTATAGAAGGCTCAATGAAACAAGAACCATGATAAATGATGATGTGGCTGTATCGGTTGGAGAGGTCAACAGCCTACTCAAAGATATTTCCCGGTTAAACGAGGAGATTGTCAAATCCAAGGCCCTAGGGGATCACCCAAACGATCTGTTGGACAGTAGAGACCTTCTGGTTGAAAAACTTTCGGGTTATATGAATATCACCGTAGATAACAGGGATAATGATGAGTTTCTGGTTCATACCCAGGGAATGCACCTGATTCAGGGAAAGCAGGTCCATCTGCTGAAAGCTGAGCCGAATCCTCTCAACGAGGGGTATTACGACATAACCTGGGAACAGACTGGCAAACAGGCTGACCTAAGAAACGGAAAACTGGCGGCCCTGATCGAGCTTCGTGATGTTGATGTGAGGGGAGAAGTCCAGAAACTGGATATGATGACTGTCAATTTTACAGACATGGTGAATGAAGTGCACAGTAATGCCTATTCAGCCAGTGGACAGACAGGTCTGAACTTTTTTACAGAATACCCTTTTGTGAATAACACTCTCGGAAATTACGATAGAAGCGGCGATGGAGAATTTGATTCCAGCTATGTATTCCGTTTTAAAGGAAACAATGTTCTGGATACTGAACAACAGACCGGCCTGCAGGGAACCATCAGTTTAAATGGACCCACCGGCAATGTTACAGTGAATTATTATCCAACCGACAGAGTGTCCGATATTGTTGACAGAATAAACAACTCTGGAGCCGAGGTCAAAGCTCTTATCAATCGAGATGGGAAACACCTGTTAAAAGCCAGCGCTGCCGAAGACATGAATAACCCTGACTTTGTTATCCGCCATGTGGAGGATTCAGGGCAGTTCCTCTCTGGTTACACCGGAATCCTCAGCGGTAGTGGACCGGATAACGCCTATGACTGGGAACAGGCAGATGCAGTTCTTGGTTTACGGGATGTAGAGTACGCTGTTGCACCATTTTCCCTTTCTGCCGGGTGGGTGGGTATCAATAAAGCCCTTCAGGCCGATCCATCGGCCATTGCCTCGGGATACGGTATCAGCGGCAGAGAAGGGCTGCCGGGAGACGGTAGTGCGGCTCTTGAAATCGCTACATTAAGAAATAAAGCTGTTATGGTAGGACCCAGCAGCACTTTTGATGACTATTTTGCCGAAACAGTGGCTTCCATAGGACTCAAAGGTGAAGTCGCTCAGCAGGCCAATGAATCTCAGCAACTGGTTATGAAAGAGTTAAAAGATTTTCAATCGTCCATCTCGGGAGTCAACATGGATGAAGAAATAGCCGAAATGATTAAGTTTCAGCACGGATATAATGCAACAGCCCGATTTGTGAATGAGATAAACGATATGCTGGATACCATTATAAACAGAATGGGAGTGTAATAAATGAGAAGAATCAGTACAAATATGCCTAATGCGGATTTACAGTACCAAATGCGTCTGCGTGACTTTAAACTGAATGAAATGCAGTCGGGAATCGGAAGCAGCCGACGATTGAACAATCTGAGAGATGACCCTATCGCCGCTGCCCATTCAACACGTTACTCTTCTCATTTGACTCATCTGGAAAGGTACAGTAAAAATGTGGGCACCGCCCAGGGTGAATACTCTCTGGCCGAAACGTCAATAAATCAGTCTGTCCAGGTTGTTCAGAGGCTCAGAGAGTTGGCTGTTCAGGGTAGTAACGGTACCTATGCCAAAGAAGATATGAATTTTATGGCGACTGAAGTCAATGAGTTGCTCAAGGAGCTTGTCAGCATGGGGAATACCATAAGTGCTGACGGCAGATCGCTTTTTGGTGGTAATGACACCATGAATGATCCTTTCGTAAGCTTGAAAGGCAGAGTCCCCGGCATCGAAGGGGCCGTCATTTCAGAAGTAAGATATGCTGGAAACATTGTTGCCAATCAGACAGAAATATCAGAAGGATCAAGAATTGATCTGAATTTTGTAGGAAATAAAGTCTTCTGGGCGGAAGATCAGCAGTTGTTTGCACAACGGGATGCCCTTGATTATGTTGTGACCCAGGACAGCAGTTTTTCAATTGACGGGAAAGATATAAACCTGAAAATAGGGGATAACATCCATGGGATCATTTCCAAGATCAATGATAGTGATCTGGCGGTCAAGGCTTCTTTGGATCCTGTAACCAACAGCCTGACATTGGAAACCACAGTGCCCCACCAGATCTGGATTGATGAACCCGTGGACAACAGGGTCTTGAAAGATATTGGCATTCTTTCAGAAACCGGGAGCAGACCTCCGGAGAACCTCCACAAAGATGTTGTGACAGGAGGAGGTTCCTTGTTTGACATGGTCATCGGTTTGAGAGACAGTCTGCTGGCTGGCGATCAGGAAGCCGTCGGAGGACGTATTTTGGGAGGCATCGATAACTCTCTGAATAATCTTTTAAATAACATTTCAGATTTGGGAGCAAGAAATGAAAGGCTTGATCATACATTTGCCAGACTGGACAGCGAAAAGCTGAACGTCCAGGCCATAAATTCTCAGCTGACTGACCTGGATATGACAGAAGCAATTACCAATCTTAAAATGCTGGAATATACACAGAAAGCAGCCTATCAGTCTGCTTCTAAA
Organism: Oceanispirochaeta sp.; assembly: GCF_027859075.1. NCBI lineage: Bacteria > Pseudomonadati > Spirochaetota > Spirochaetia > Spirochaetales > Spirochaetaceae > Oceanispirochaeta > Oceanispirochaeta sp. Next base: position 2,788 of record NZ_JAQIBL010000182.1, read on the forward strand.
ATTCTCCAATCAAATCTAATGGACTTTTTGAGGTAATCATGCAGATTTATACTAAAGCATATGGTGAAGTAGAAATTGATGACAGGCAGGTTATTAACTTTCCAAATGGCCTATTCGGATTTGAAACCCTCAGAAAATTTGCCCTGCTGGATGCCACTCAGCAGCCTTTTTACTGGATACAATCTCTTGATGTTGAACAGGTTGCCTTTGTATTGATCAAACCTGTTATTTTCAGACCAGACTATAAGCCGGGACTCATGTCTTCTGATCTCGAGCAGTTAGGCCTTAAAAATACTAATGAAGAAGATGCCCTCGTTTTCAGTATTGTTACATTTCTGGATGATAAACAGACCATGACAGCCAACCTCCAGGGTCCGGTCATCATCAATCGGCATAAACGAATTGGCAGACAGTGTATTTCGACGGATTCCAGATGGCAGACAAGGCATAACATTGCGGAAGAACTGGCCAATCAGAGGAAGAACTTATGCTGATATTATCCAGAAAGAAAGATGAGAGTATAATCATTGGAGATAACATCATCATATCTGTTGTAGATATTAAGGGTGATCAGGTCAAATTGGGAATTGCAGCACCGGGAGATGTAAAAGTTTACAGGCAGGAAGTTTATAAGGCTATTCAGGAAGAAAACAGGGCAGCAGCTGCCGTCAGTAGTATTCCCGAGAATCTGTTGCTGGATGATCTATTTAAGAAGAAAAATTAGTCTTGTCTATTTGAAAATATGGCGTCAAAATCATCATGAATGGCGAGGAATAAATCCAATAGTTCAGGATCAAAATGAGTTTCTCTTCCTTTTTTCATAATACTGACTGATTTTTTATGACTGAAGGACTCTTTGTAACTCCGTTTTGAACGGAGCGCATCATACACATCGGCTATGCAGACAATCCGTGCACAAAGGGGAATCATCTCACCAAAAATACCATAGGGATAGCCGCTGCCGTCCCACTTTTCATGGTGTGAAAGGGCTATATCTTTAGCCATGGCTTTAGGATAGGTGCTGAGAATATAGGCTCCGTTCTTGGTATGTTCATTCATTATTTCCCGTTCCCAACCATCCAGGGGCCCGACTTTATTCAGAATATCATCGGGGGTTCCTATCTTTCCCACATCATGCATGGCGGCCAGAAAACCAATATCTTCAATATAATCATTATTGACAACTTCGTATCCACTTCTGCCTTTCAAATGTTCACACAATAAACGGGAATAGTCATTTACCCTTTCTATATGGTCACCCGTATCATTATCTTTGAGTTTTGAAGCTTCCAGGAGGCTTAAAAATGTTTTTTGCAAAAGGTCTTTATATTCATTTGTGATAATATCCCACTGAACCATATAGGCCAAAGGCTGAGACGCTTCATCATAGTGCAGCGGCTGTATCATAGCCCTGAGAAAACTATTACTCTTGGCCTCGCCAAAGGGAAAGAGTCTACCAGTCCATGAGTAGGAATTAAGAGGGTTTTCAAGATTGATTTTCAATGTCGCGCTAAGATTTATATCAGAATCAGAACGGAAAATTTCTGGTAGATGTTTATTGATCGATGATTTATCAAAAACAAGGTCCTTAATAAACTCCAGATTTGACCAAAGAATCTTTAAATCAATGTCAATCAGACAACTGGGAATGGGACTGTTTTTCAATCGGTCGATGGAAGTCCTGATCCATTGATTTTCAAGAAGGTAGGACGTTTCCTCATGCCTGTCCCTTTGAGGAAAAAGGGACCAGGGAAATATTATCATTTCATCTTCATCCAGGTCCTCCAGATCGAGAACCTCCTCCATCAATTCCATGGAACCTGATTCAAAATATGAGACACTTTCTTTGGGAGAATCTCTGAAATCAAAATGATCTTCCGGACGAGGATGTTTGTTCAATTATTATCTCCGTACAAGAGAATTTCAGCTTCACTTTTTCTCAAATATACCGGACCTGCATCTTCAGAGAAAGGTCCTTCATTCTGGAATCGAAGCATCCCGAGTTCCAGAAGTTGTCTGCTTTTTCCCTGGAAATAATTTCCATCTTTATATATGCCAGGCCTTTTCTCCTCAGAGATCATAGAGCAATCAGGTCCGGTGAATAGAATCCTTTCATATTCCTGCAGTATTTCAAATAAATCGTCTTCTGATAGATCCAATGGGCCCATGATATTTTTTCCACCGACAAAGAGTGCACAATAATATCTTTTTTTTCGGGCATCTAATATAGGGACAACCACACCATGGAAATAGCCATAACCGTAGGCCATATAGTCTGTTGTTTTTACCGCAGTGTAGGGGATTCCCAGGCCATAGGACAGTCCCTTGACTGTTGACATTCCAATCCTTAATCCTGTAAAAGAACCCGGTCCCTCTGTACAGACCAGCAATTCCAGATCTTCCTTCTTGACCTTACCCTCATCGAGAATGAGTAGTATTGTATTCATAAGGTTTTCAGAATGCTTCAAACCATCCTGCAGTGTTATCTCAAACCAGGAATCTCCCTTCTTCAAACAGACGCTGAGAAGGGGAGAGGCTGTATCGACAGAAAGAACACAATTCACAATGTAATACCTTCCAGAATAATTTTTCTCATGCCATTTTCAATGATCTTTATTGATATGGACTTTCCTTTCTCAGGAAGATATTCCTGAATCCGTTCACTCCATTCAATGAGGGTTATGCCCTTGCCAAAAAGAAGATCATCGACACCCAGCATTTCAAACTCTTCGATTCCGCTGATTCTATACATATCCATATGATAAAGAGGAATCTTCCCCTCATATTCATATACTATAGTATATGTGGGGCTTGTAATAACATCTTTTATTCCAATAGATTTGGCAATTCCCTTGGTTATGGAAGTTTTTCCGGCTCCAAGATCACCCTTCAGAGCAACAATGTCGCCTGGTACAAGAGTTAATCCTATTTTTTCTCCCCATTGGAGGGTTTCTTCATAGCTGCTGCTCAGTAATTCTGTCAAAGGGTAAACCCCTCTCGGTCGATGCTGATTATTTCTTCTTTCAGTGACTTAATGATAGGAATCACTGGATAATCAATCATATCCAGTAGTTCCAGAAAAACATCCCGCTCACCAGTAGGCTTCATTTCTACAGTCGATTGAAATCTAATGCTCGTTCTCTTATCCGCAATCAGAGAAAAAGAAGCCACTCCTGTATATTCATTTCGATAATAAATAAGAGTGTCCTTTTTATTGATTTCGTCCATGCCAAGAAACTTCATTTTTTAAATCCACCTATATGCCATTATAATATTTTTAATTAATAGAGGACAATTAAATCATTCAAAATCATAAACATACTCATTGATCCGATTTAAATTTTTGCTGGAAGCTCTGGTGAACATGATATGTATTGAAGTATAAATTCTAGATTGTGACCTGGTGTCAACTATTTTTCCGTAGGTAACAACAGGGCTTCCCTTCATGGGCTCAAAACTGAGTTTAATCAATTCTCCCTTATTCAAGGGTCTGGATGTTTGCAGAGAACATCCTCCGGCAGATAGATCAATGAGCGTGCCCATTCTTCCCATGTTTTTCTGTACGACTGCTTCCTTACGTTCCCGCTTGCCAATTCCAGTTATTTGAATCTTGATTGGAAAAAGATAACAGGGTCTTTTAATTGTTTTTCTTCTGAATTTACGATGATAGGCTCTGCTGATTTTATTAGAATGCTGAAGAAATACACTGGTGATTCCCTTGACAGAATTGTATCCCAGAACTTTGGAACTAAAGGTATACTCCTCTCCATCAGCACCCCAGATCAGTATATTAAGGCGTGTTCCCTTGCTCCACTTCACCTGAGATCCCCTTTTACCAACAGGGACCCGGGCACAGTAGAACTCCTTTAGATTCGCTGTGATGACCGAAGAATAACGGTTTCCATTATCCATTTTAAAGGTGACGTCCTGGCTGAGTTTGAGTTTTCTGGTATCTGTAATCTGATTTGTTTCTGCAAATACACGTTCAATCCGCTGCTTGATTCTATAAATATTAAGCTTTCTTTCTTCCACCACTGATGGCGGTGCTTCCATGTGTGTAATGTCTCTCAACGCCTGAGCCAGGGTATTGTTCAGTGTTCTTGTATTGCTGAGCAGAGCAAATGGTTTGCTGACATGGTAGACTTTTATAAAACTTTCGAGAAGGGCTATCTGTTTCTTGGATAATCCAATCCGAATTCCTTCTCTCCTGAATGCTCTTTTACTGTACCTTTTATTCTTATCATTCGAGCTATTGCTGATCTTGTTTCCAACGATAAGAAAGAGAAGGCTGATGCACATCACCGCTAAAAAAATAAGATTCTGCTTAGGATCTGATGGTGTAAATAATTGTCCCTTAAACCGGGAAGACTGTAAAAGAGTAATCAACATTTTTAGTATCCTTGGCTGTTTATGGATTCAAAAAAACGGGGAAAAGATTTCATTTTAGGCATAATTTCATACTCCATTAAATCACCCATAAGAACAAAGTCCTCTGATGTAAAAGCATCGGTGAGATCTTTCAGTATCCCTGAAATATCATTTATGTAAGCTTTTAGATCTTCATTATGATTCTCCTGGGTATCTTCAGGAAGGTATGTGTAAATTCTCAGTAATTTCTGAAAGAGTTCTGAAAAACAGATAATTACATCCATGGCATCTTTATCTTTACCAGTTTGAAGCAGGAGGGATACTTCCTCCATTCGGGGCATGAGGTTTACAATGGCGGCATAGCACTCTTTACCAGATTTAAAAGGATCCGTGACCTCATCCAGTCTACCCTGAATAACTGCTTCAAGCATTATAAATGCTTCCAGAACTGTTTTAACATTTTCTTCTGTCCGTGCATATTCGGGAATAAATCCATTATTTGAAAGGACATTACTCATATGGTCTTTGATGGAATGGGCAAAATCTTCTAGAAGAACTTCATAGCTGTCTTCAATAAAACTGTATTCTTTCAGCAGTTCATTCAACAATTCCAGGTTTCCATCTTTGAGAGACCTCTGAAGCATGAGACAGTAGTTGAGGATTGTCTTTAAGTTTTGCGACTTCAGCTGAGGAAGAGTCAGTGCTGTAAAATGGATTGATTCCTTATCATTGAAATGTAATTCATCCCATTTTTCTTTTTCCGTAATAAATAGTTCCTCATCGTCCAGAAACATTTCTGTTATAGAGAACGAGCGTTCTGACAACCATTTTTCTACTGATTTATATAGCTCTCCCAGAGATGATTCCTGTTCAAGGGTGAACTCAATTTCATCATGGTTTATATAGATTTTCAATTAAATCTCCTTTAGCTCCCTTGGCTCCATTGAGTCAAGATAATCTAGGGTTCTTTTACTTATTATTCTGCTGATTGAATGAATCCAGAGAACTTGAACTGGATTCCAATTGATTCAGCATCCCTTCCATATTACCGTATTTCCTTTTTAATCCTGACTCATAGTCTGCCAGGTATTCCTTATAATCTTCTATATCATCATTTGTATCATCGATATTGTTATCAATCATCCTGATTTTATTGGAAAAAATACCACCGGTCTGAATATAAGGATTCAGAAACCGGTCAATTTCGTAGCCGACTCCGCTGTCAATCACCAGATCACCATTTGTATCTTGACCAAATAACTCTTTAATTGCCAGACTATTAATCTTCAGGAATTCATCAAGCTGATCTTCATTGATCTCAAGATAACCCCGCAATTTACTGACATTTACAGATCCGCTGCCTCCAACACCGGCATTCGTCGAGACTCCGATCTGGCTGAGCATGGACAGTTCCCTTTCCAGGGATGTCTCATAGGGTGAGGAGGTAATCCTCTGCAATCTGTTTTTCAGTTGCATCAGAGTAATATCCCCTCTGAAAGAACCCAGCTCCGATAACGCTTTTTCTCTTTCTTCATCGGAAAAATACTCTATCTCATTAACAATATCGGTATTATCAGAAGACAAAATTAGAATTTGTGTCATGGCCTGATTATAATTGTATACAAACTTAATAATTTCTTCTTTAGCCGATTCTACATCGGGTTTGATATCAATCTTCACTTCTTCACTATCAGACCGATTAAGATTCAATGTCACACCGGGTATGAGGTCATCGATATCATTAGAATCTCTTTCAACCTTGATTCCATTGAAATCCAGTAGAGCATTCCCGGCTGTGTTTAAAGAATTCACAGCAGAGTAACCGTCTGCACTTCTGGGATCTGTGATTCGCATATCACTGATAGTTATTTCACGAAGGGTATTCTTATTTTCAAAATCAAAGGTACTGATGCTGCCCTGACTGGTTGTCAACGGGATTTTGACAGTCTGTGTTTGATTACCCTCAGGCAATGTCTGAAGAGCTTCTCTGCCGGAGGCACTTAAATAGCTGCCGATAGAATTGTCTTTGACCAGGGGGGGCAATTCTGGTTTATTCCAGGGGGGCAGGTCTGCCCGGTTTGAAAAACTCTGTATCTCAAGCCCTTCATAAAGAGCCGATGCTGTTTCAGGCAGGACCGGAGGCGGAGGTTCAATGGGTTCTCTTGCCTTGGGATCAAGATCTATGGTTGTAATGGTGTATTCCAGAAACATTCCATCTTCAACAGGAACAGGGGAGGGTAGTTTTATCTGTAATGCCGACTCTGCTGCCAATACCACCGAATCTTTGATGGTCAGTCTGCTCGGGTCAAAATTGATTTTTGTGATGTCAGTGTCAACGGGTTTGAGTATGCTCTTGTCCAGTGCCCAGGTCAGGGCATCTTCCTTGAACTTCAGCCTGTTCTCGATTCCTGTTTTTGTGGATTCAAACAGTATGACCTGTGTGTCTGTTGTGTCTCTGACCACAGTCAGTTTCATCAGTCCGTCGGCTTTGGTTTCCAGTCTTTTCGCGAAATCAGAAAGCTTTCCCCCCCTGTATCTGAGAGAGAACTCTTTATCCCCAACCTCAAAACTATAGGTTCCCGGAGGAACCTTTTCATCTTCAGGGAGGGAGGGGGATATGAATTTGTCTGATGAAGCCGTCTTTAGAACGGTAAAGCTCAGCTCCTGCTCCG
>NZ_JAQIBL010000183.1 GCF_027859075.1 Oceanispirochaeta sp.
AGAACTTCTATCCTTTTAAGGGTGGGACGTAACAATTTTTTGTAAATACAAAGCACAAATGTTTATCATTTGTGCTTTTTTTTGCTCATTTACGGGGATTCTCAGCTGAACTGATTCAAATACCTCTGACTCAGAGTCTTCACAGGGCAAAGAACACACCAGGTTCTTGGTTTATACAGGATTGCAAGGACCGTTCCCAAAATGGTGGATGAAAGCATCAAAGAATATAAACGGAATGATAGATGAAGCAGTAGGGGATTGTATAAATGATAATGAATCATCTGCGGCATATCCCAGGGAATCTGTAAAAAGATAAACAGGCGGATCTTATCAATAGGAGCAATTTTACCCTGACTCACCATAAAGGATGACAGACCGATCAGGAGCAAATTGAAACAGACGTAGGTCAGAACCAGATTCTTTGCCTTTAAATTCACAAGCCATCGGGGCATCCTGAGTCCAAGATTCACAAATCTGAATAGGGATAGATAATCCGCCCTGGGACAAATACCTGAACACCATAGATTTTTCCGGTTCTTCATCAGGAGGACCAGGGGGGTCACCAAGCAGAAAAGGGCCAGGCTGGAAAGATGGATATTTACAAACCCCAATAAGAAGTAGAGGATTGTAAGAGATGAAAAGATCTGTTTGTTTTTATTCATTGAACCCTTTGCTATATACATTATTATGTATATATAATAATATAGATAAACAATCAATGGTTTTTAGATTATTTGGTTCCCCGGGGGCAACCTGAGGAGGGCGGAGATCTTTCGAAGATGAGAGATATGATACTTTTTCTATCATATTAAATTTGAACAGGATTAATCCCAAAATAGGCGTATGCTTTAGTGTATGTATAAATAAGAATGAGGAGCGTTTTATGAAGAAATTTTTGATACTATTTCTAATGGTGTTTATGACCTTTTCACTGTCTGCCTATGATCTGGGTGAAATAGAGGACGGTTTTCAGTCCTTTGCCGATGAAACGGCAAATGCCTTACCCCTGGCTTCCAACATGGGGCTCAACTGGAATGATGCCTATTCAGGGAATTTCCCCCATTTTGGTATCGGCCTGACTGCAGGAGCCGTCTTTCTGCCCTCAAAAGCCTTTGAGAAAGTGTATACTCTGACAGGGGATGCTTCAGGTATGGATGCGTTTCCCAGCGTCGGTATCCCTCTCCCCATATATTCCGTAGACGGCCGTCTGGGAATTCCCGTCCTGCCCATGGATGTTGGTTTTAAATTCGGTGCCTTAAGTCCGGACACTATCCCGATGGATGAGATATCAGTGGGCTTTAAAATGGTTGGATTTGATGTCAGATGGGCCGTCCTTGAAGACAAAGGCCTCATGCCCGATCTATCCGTCGGAGTAGGATACACCTGGCTGAGCGGCGACATCATTGCCCCGGTAGACCCCCAGTCCTTCGATCTGACAGGAACGGGTGACCTAACCGAACTCACTCTTGAAGATTCAGATATGTTCTATAAGTGGAGTGCCAATATCTTTGATATCAAGGCTCAGGTCAGTAAAAAACTTCTGCTGTTAAACATCTCCGGCGGTTTAGGCTACTCCATGGGTGTTTCCCAGGCAGGTGGAGGCATCACGGGAGCGACTGTTAAGGTGGATGGGCAAGAAATCACCTCAGCAGAAATGGCTCTGATCGAAGCAGCCACAGGATTATCCATTGATGACAGCGGCCTGGACATCATGTCCAAGGTCAGCGGCGGCTCTTTCCGGGTCTTCGGTGGTGTGGGTATAAACCTTTTTATCCTGAAACTGGATGTGGGTCTTCTCTACGGCCTTCCTTCCAAGACAATGGGAGTAACAACAAATGTAAGGATTCAGTACTAAAGTGAAACTGAATTAAGTTCAAAACCTGAAAGACAGCCCGCGGGCTGTCTTTTTTTCGGAATTAACCCACCAGTCCCTTGATTTCTGAGTAAAATAAGTTAAGAATTCCTTATGTGCACCATTGTTTTCAGGAGGTGCTGTCATGAATCGAAGTGAATGGAGTGCGGTCCTCGACTCTTACGAGGGCGGGAATGCAAAAAGGTCTATCGGCCAGTTCATATTCACGGTTTCTGCTTATTTTTCTCTAATGATTGTCATGTTTTATCTGGTATATACGGGCTATCCCTACTGGATAGCACTGTTGGTAGCCATCCCCGCTGCCGGATTTCATGTTAAAATTTTTATAATCCTCCATGACTGCAGTCACAACTCCTATTTCCACAGTCAGAAGGCCTGTACAGCTGTGGGCCGGATCTGCGGACTCATAACCTTCACCCCTTATTACGACTGGCGGCGGTCTCATGCCATACACCATGCCTCGGTGGCGAATCTTGAGAAACGGGGAGTCGGCGATGTGTGGACGATGACCGTTGAAGAGTACAAGAGTGCAGGACGGTTCAAAAAGCTGATATACCGCATATTCAGGAATCCCCTATTCCTGTTTGGTATAGCACCGGCCGTTCTGTTCCTATTAATATCACGCTTCCCCCGCAAAAATTTGACAAAAAAAGAGTTCCGCAGCATTATCCTGACAGATCTTGTCCTGGCCTCAGTCATTACAACCCTCTCCCTGTTCACGGGACTTGGGGTGATCCTGAAGAGCATACTGCCCATCGTCATCTTATCCAGCATGTGGGGGGTCTGGCTCTTTTACGTTCAGCATCAGTTTAAAAATGTATATTGGTCACATAGTACAGAATGGGATTATGAGAAGGCCGCCCTGTTGGGCTGCTCCTTCTATAAGATGCCCGGAGTCCTCAGATGGTTTTCAGGCAATATAGGATATCACCATATCCACCATTTGAACTCCCGCATTCCCAATTACAACCTGAAGAAATGCTATAACGAGGTGCCCGGAGTCAGAAATATTAAAGTCATGACCCTCCTGGGCAGCGTCAGGTCTGCCTTTTTACAGCTATGGGATGAGAGTAGTGGAAAGATGGTGAGTTTCAGGAGACTGAAGAATCAGAGTGTCTCTCAGTTTCCTTCCGTTTGACTGGGCGGATTCCATTGCTTCAGTCCGGCTCTTCACTTCACCGGCTTTAAAACAATGCAGTACTTTTTGATTAAATACAGTACGAAATCCAAGAGACTCAAAGCTTTTCTGAAGAATTTGTGGAGTATACCCCATATCATCCACGCTATTCTGTTCGCAAATACTGATGAACCCTGCAAATTTTCTGGGACCTGAATCGAATTCAGCGGTCCAGACCGATCGGTCTTTGGGGTTGTAGGATGAAAAGCAGTAGCAGCGGTCAATGAATTTCTTCATATCGCTGGTAACATTGTAAAAATAGGTGGGCGATCCGATAATCACGGCATCTGCTTCCCTGAGCAGGGAGTAGGCATGCTGCATATCATCATCGATGACGCAACGGTTACTTCTGGCACAGCCCTCACAACCTGTGCAGCCGTCAAATTCCATGTCCCCCAGAAAAAGGGTTTCACCCGAAAAATAATCCAACTCCTGAAAGGGTATAAGAGCCTGTTCGATAAGAGACGCCGTATTGCCCTTCGTTCTCTTGCTTCCCAGGACTGCTAAGACCTTCATTTTACTTTATGACTCCGTCATTCTCGGGCAGTATATCATCTAGAAATCTGTCTACTTCCAGGGATGATGCGGATAGAGGTCCGCTGTACAACACCGGCGAAGAATCTATTTTTTCGGCTTTAAGCATGGTAGCCATACGTTGGAGTGAAGAGATAATCATATGTTTTTCCCATTCCTCCAGTGTTTCAAACTCATCGGTAAATTCTTCCTGAAAGAGAGATGGATTGGTATCCAGGATCATCTTAGATTTCTCAGTTAGTAAAATCTTGACTTTCCGTTTATCCTGAGAACTTCTCTCCCGTTGGGCAAATCCCTGTTGTTCCAATCGATCAAGAATACTGGTCACAGTAGCCTGTGAAAGACTCACTTCCCTGGCGATGGCTGAAATTGGCCTGTCAGAACTCTTGTGTATTTCTTTTAGAACGATCAACTGAGGACCGGTGATTCCGTATCGTTTTGTTAATTTTTTTGACTGCAGATCGATGGATCGAATAATCTGCCTCAGTGTAGAAACGACAATATCTGATTTATTCTGCTCTTCCATTCAATCCCCTGTCTAGTATTTCTTGCCTCACAATATCACTCATTAGGAGTAATTGCAAAGTATACATATATTATGGCCACTAATGTTTAGAATAATATAGATATAATCCAAAAATTCCAAGACATTCTCTATCATATGCGTTAAAAACAATTTATATAAGGATTTTTGAAACTTAAAAAGATTCTTTTCCTTAACAAATGGCCCTTCATGGTTTGACAGTTAGTCCAATTTATCTTAGTGTACTAATAAATTAAACACAAAAAAGAGGTTATTGTGAAGAAAAGTATTCTAATACTACAAGCGCTACTGATTTTAATTACATTCTCCCTGGCTGCCGAAGGGCAAAAAGAAGAAGGGATTACAACAATTGTCTTTGGGGATGTCTCCTGGGATAGTGTTCAGGTTCATAACAGAATTATGGGATTCATCATCGAGAACGGATTGACCGGCTATAAGGCCGATTATATTCCCGGCGATACCATGCCCATTGTAAATGGTGTAACTCAGGGAGACATTGATGTAGATATGGAGTCCTGGCATAACAATGTTTATGAAATCTATAAAAAGGGAATCGATTCTGGCAATCTGGTGGATCTGGGAAAAAACATGCCCGACGCTCCTCAGGGCTGGTGGATACCCCGTTACCTGGTTGAAGGTGCTGATGCACAGGCTCCTAACCTGAAATCTGTTGAAGATCTGCCAAAGTACGCAAATCTGTTCACAGATCCTGAAGATTCCTCCAAAGGAATCATCTACGGCGGTGTTGCCGGATGGGGTCAGTTGCAGGTATCAGAAAAGTTTTATGAGAAATACGGTTTATCCGATACCTACAACCTGGGAGTAGCCGGATCCGGAACTGCCCTGGCAGCGACTATGGTAGCCGCTTATGGAAAAAAAGAACCCTGGATCGGATACTACTGGGCACCTACAGCCATACTGGGAAAGCTTGACATGGTCCGCCTGGCTGGCAGCGAATATCCTGCTGCCGCGGTTAATATCCTTGTGAACAAATCCATGTTGGAAAAAGCACCCGATGTGGTTGAAATCCTGAAAAAGTATTCCACTACTGTGGATGATAACAATGAATTTTTGGCCAAAATGGACGATGAAGGCTGGGACACTCAACAGGCTGCCGAGTGGTTTCTAAAAAACAAGGAAGAAGTCTGGACCAAATGGGTCTCTTCTGAAGTAGCCAAAAAAGTGAAAGCGGCTCTTTAAAGAAATAAGGAAATTAAATGACGAATACGACTCTTGCGGCTGAATCGACATTAGATCAGCCCGGGGGGAGTAACTCTCCCCAAGTTATCATCAAGGATTTATGGAAAATCTATGGACGGGATCCCAAAAGGATTCTGAAAAAAGAGATTCGGAATAAATCAAAAGATGAAATACAGAAAAAAACTGGCTGCATTATTGGAATGCGCAACATCAACCTGGAAATCGAAAAAGGTCAATTCTACATTCTTATGGGACTCTCAGGCAGTGGAAAATCCACTCTTGTCAGAAACCTGATCCGCCTGGTGAATCCCACAAGCGGTTCCATTAACATCAATGGCAAAGATATTACAAAGATGAACCAGGACCAACTGCTTCAGTTCCGAAGAAACACCTTCGGTATGGTTTTTCAGCATTACGGACTGTTGCCCCACCAGACAGTACTGGACAATGCGGCCTATGGATTGAAAATCAGGGGATTGCCCAAGGGTGAACGCTACGCCAAGGCCATGCGCACTCTGGAAACTGTCGGTCTCAAGGGCTGGGAAGATTACTATCCCGGCTCCTTAAGCGGCGGTATGCAGCAGCGTGTCGGACTGGCTAGAGCGCTTTCCAATGACCCCGAGATTCTCCTCATGGATGAACCCTTCAGCGGACTTGATCCTCTTATTAGAAGGCAGATGCAGGATGAACTGGTAGAACTTCAGGCAACCCTCAAAAAAACCATCATATTCGTAACCCATGATCTTCATGAAGCCCTCAAACTAGGTGACAAGATAGCTATCATGAGAAACGGCGAGGTTGTTCAGGAAGGAACTCCCGAGGAGATTGTAACCCAACCAGCCAATGATTATGTTCAGGAGTTTGTACGAGATGCCTCTCCTGCCAAGGTGATAACGGCAGGAACCATTATGGAAGAACCCAAAATTATTCTCTATGACTGGGAAGGACCCCGTACCGCCCTGACTCTCCTGCGCTCCAATAACAGACGTTCTGCCTTTGTTATCAATAGATCAAGGAAATTATTGGGTGTGATAACAGAAGACAAGCTGGTTAAGTTATTGGAAAATAAAGATTATAAGGGTGGAATTCCCGAAACGATCATCCGGAAGGTACCCTCTGTAATTGAAAACACTATACTGGAAGATATGTTTTCAATCGTCAATGAAAACCCCTACTCCATCCCCGTTGTGGATGAGAAGGGATGTTTCAAGGGAAAGGTAACCACAGACCAGATCTTTGAATCCATAACCCCCTATAATGAAGGAGATACTGATGACTGAATTTCCTGATATTGTAGGAATACCCCTTGCCGATTGGATTGACTCTGCCATGTCCTGGCTTTTGCAGAATCTGGATGGCTTTTTTGATGCCATTGGATTTATCATCCTCCAGGTGGTTGCAGGGATTGAGCGATTATTTCTCTTTCTCCCCTGGTTTGTTATAATTCTTCTGGTGGGACTAGCCGGATGGAAACTTGTAGGTAAATTGAAAACAGGTATTGTTTTTATGCTCCTCATGTTTATGATCGGAACCTTTGGATACTGGGACCTGGCCATGCGGACACTCAGTCTTGTCATTGCCTCTGTTTTCTTTTCCCTCCTCATCGGTATACCCTTTGGCATTCATATGTCCCGAAGTGACCGAGCCGAATCCATCCTGAAACCGATACTCGACGGAATGCAGACCATGCCTAGCTTTGTTTATCTCATTCCGGCCCTGATGTTCTTTGGAATGGGGAAGGTACCTGCTATGTTTGCCACCATAATCTATGCTGTTCCACCTGTGATCCGTCTGACTAATGTCGGGATCAGAACTGTGGATGTAGAAGCCGTGGAAGCGTCAAAAGCCTTCGGAGCATCAACCAGACAGGTTCTGTTCGATGTACAGCTACCCCTGGCAAAACCAACAATCATGGTAGGAATCAACCAGACAACCATGATGGCTCTGTCCATGGTAGTCATCGGTTCCATGATAGGTGCCAAAGGTCTGGGAATGGAAGTTCTTCTGGCCATCAACAGGATTGAGGTAGGACGCGGATTTGAAGCCGGTATTTCAATCGTATTTCTGGCTATTATCATTGACAGGATCACCCACTCCTTTTCTGAAAAGAAGGATTAAGTGCAGGCTGATATTATATTTTAATAATATCAGCTTGTTCTTGCATTGTTTACCATATATCATGATCAGACGTTTTCAAATAAGGGGATAATATGAAATTTTCCAAGATATTGATTGCACTGATCATGCTGGCTGGACCAATCCTGGCTGAAGATTCAAACCATTTCATTACAATGGCCGATTTTGACAAAACATTTCAGGGATTCAGTTTCCTCCAGGGAGAGCTGGTTTCTATAGATATGGAAGCAGAAAATCTTTCTGACCATATAGATTTCATCTTTGATCTTCCGAATGGTCTGGGTATGAACAATGGGGCCCTCGATGGTTGGTTTGCGGGAAAGGCAATGATTCTGGATCTGGGGGATATGCCGATTGAAAGCATCCTGGAGATGGATGAAGAAGACTTCACTCCCTACCTTATTCCAGAGGAGTTGATCCCGGGGCATACATATCATATTAAAACAGCCGACACCAAGCATCAGGGAAGAATTAGGATCGTAGAATTTGACACTGATCAGAGCCTTCTCTCATTTAACTGGCTTAAGTTAGACTAAAAATTATTCCCATCATAGAGCATTCACATTGAGCTTTAAAAGTTTAAACAGAATGCTTTTTTTATCTTTTCATATATTATCATTTTACTACCATTTATTAAATAAATAGATTAGAATTCTTAGGCATAGACAATGTTGAAATGAGGGTGAACTGGCTTTACAGGGATTCTCCCGATGCAGCAAATATTATTTATGCCCGTCTGATAGATGATTGAGAAATAAGGAGATTTTGAATGAGATTGATTCCTAAGAAACTTATATTTATCCTGACAATGTCCTTTGTCCCTTTTATATTAAGTGGCGAAAGCATTCTGGAATACCTGGAAGGAGATGTGCTGGTTATTAGAAACGGTGAAGAACTGGATGGGGACTTCGGAATGGAACTGGATCAGGGAGATGTCATTTTGACACAGAAGGAATCCCTGGCCATCCTGGAACTGGAGGGAGGACGAGTACTCAAGATGAGAGAAAACAGCAGTCTGAGGCTTGAGAATTTGAGCCGGAACACAAGTCTGGTACTCCAAAAAGGCAGCGTTTTCTCCAGGGTAGATCATATTATCAACGGTAAATTTGAAATCAGAACTGAATCTGTCGTGGCGGGAGTCAGAGGCACGGAGTTCTTTGTTTCCTTTGGCAAGTCTGTGGATGATGCGGCGGATATATGGCTCTGTGTCAATGACGGGACGGTTGAAGTGATGATCCCCGAGACTGGAGACTCCATACTGGTCAATGAAGGGGAAGGAATAAACATCCTGGGAGGCAGGGCGCTGACTGCTCCGGAAGCCTATGAATGGACAAAGGATCTGAATTGGAATACAGATCCTGATGCGGGGAATGTCAAAGATGAAACGGACCTGGACCTCCAGCAGTCAGTATATCGAGGCCGGCGGGCCCTATGAGGTCGATGAAAAACGTCTGAAAATCGGAGCTGCTGTGATCTGGAAACCAGATTTTAACTGATTTATTCCGTTTTTATCACAAGGGGAACAAGACAGTGCTTCAAAACATCGACCAGCCCCAGGTCTGTTAAACCCAACTCAGGAACAGTGGGAAGTGAAATAAACGACAGGGACATAAAAGGTGACGCCATGGTGCAGCCTAATTGTTTGACCGCCTCGTTCACCCTGTTCATATTATTCATGACAATTTCTGCAGGATCGGGACTCATCAACCCGCCGATGGGCAGAGCAATGGAATCAAGAATCTTGCCGTCACAGGCTGCGGCAAAACCGCCCTGCATCCTTTCCAGTTCTTGAACCGCCAAAAGCATATCCTCCGGATTTGTCCCCACAACCACGATATTGTGATGATCATGAGAAACTGAGGAGGCCAGGGCCCCCTGGACGAGCCTAAATCCCCGGACAAATCCGGAACCCAGCTGCCCGTTCTTTCCGTATCGTTCCACTACCGACAACATCAAAATATCCCGGGATATATCAGGAGAAACTTTGCCGGCAAGGATGGGCAGCCACTCCTGCTTCTCTTTGTTAATGATCTGATCGGGAATGAGATCGATCACCCGGACCAGGGCTCGTTCCCCCTCAGCGTTGGTGGTAAAATCACCTGCACTTAAATCCCTCTGGAGGGTCACCGTGTGGTTCAGGTAGTCAGGGTAACTCCCCTTCTGCTCCTGGAGAATCTTACCCTTTTCAGCCACAAGCTTTCCTCCCTTGAAGACGGCTTCGGGCTTCATTGTATTCATATCCGGAACCAGCAGAATATCGGCAAATCGCCCCGGGGTCAGGGAACCCAGTTCATGATCCAGACGGAAATGACGGGCCGTATTGATGGTGGCGATCTTGACGGCTTTGACCGGATTCATCCCCAGGTCGATGGAACGCTGCACGTTATAGCTGATATGACCTTCTCTGACGATGTCATTCACATGTTTGTCGTCGGTACAGAACAGAAGGTCCTCGGTGGGCAGCTTGTCTTCGAGAATCCCCCTGATAAGGGTGTCCAGGTTCCTCTCACTGCTTCCCTCCCGGATCAGGGCTCTGAGTCCCAGAGACAAACGGTCCTTCAGTTCCTGATACTCCACTGACTCATGATCGTCGGAGAGACCCGCCGCTGCGTAGGTATTCAGATCATCCCAACCCAGACCGATGGCGTGACCGTTGCAGATGCGCCCCTCCTCTCTGGCACTCAGAGTTTTCATGAGGTAGTCATCCATAAGATTCAGAACCTTGGGCGGGTCCAGTTCTCCCAGGCTCACCGCATTGGATTCCTTTAATAGAATAGAGACCTCTTCGACTCCCAGAACGCCGCCGGTCGTTTCCAACCCCGGTGCAGTGGGAACACGGGAAGGAACTTCCATAAAGAGACGAAAAGGAAGGTCATCTTTGTCCCTGAGCAGATCATTAAGCCCCTGAATTCCCGCGACATTGGCAATTTCCATGGCATCGACAAATAAAGTGGTGGTTCCCCAGGGGACGATGACAGTGGCCAGGGCCTCGGGAGTGAGCAGGGTGGTCTCGATATGAATATGGCTATCCATAAAGCCGGGAATGGCTATCATTCCAAGGCCATCATAACGTACCCTGGCTTGAACCTCCCATCCGGGAGAAACCGCGACGATCCTGCCATTCCTGATCACCAAGGAACCACTGCGGATCTCTTCGGTATAGACATCCAGAATCCGGATATTGTAAATATAGAGGTCCGCCATCTCTTTTCCAGATGACGCCTTGAGCTCCTGCTTCAGTTGTTCCAGTCTTTTGTTCATGAAAACCCCTTATTTCGATCAATCCGGTTGAATTGCGATTTGTATTGTAACATGAACTTAAGGATATGAGGTTCATCGGCATCATACGGCAGATGTGGATCATCCGTTTACTGTATCTTTTTTAATCTCATCAAAAGATATCACACAGTTCCGGCTTTTCCGTTTACCATAATACATCGCTTTATCGGCTCTCTTTATCATACCCTCTATTGTATCCCTGGAATTGACGACAGACACACCAAGGGTTAATGTGACGGCGACTGGTTTATTAGCACCATCAAATTCATATCTATGGGCTTCCACTGTCTTTCTGATCCGTTCAGCTAATATTACAGCTTGTTCCTTGTTTGTTGCCGGCAATAAGATAAGGAATTCTTCGCCTCCCCATCGAGCAACAGTATCATATGTTCTGATCGATTTGCACATGTCTTCCGTGATTGACTTCAATAAAGAATCCCCACCATCATGCCCGTATAAATCATTGATATTTTTAAAGAAATCAATATCGGCGCTTGCCAGAGCAAACTCCGAGCCTGTTTTTTGATATCGATTAAATTCCTGCTGAATTTTTTGTTCCATATACCGCCTGTTATACAGACCTGTCAGGCTATCGGTTATTGATATCCGCTCCAGTTCCTGTTGACGCCTGGCTCCTGATATGGATGTTGCAATCAGATAATAACTAAAAAAAATCAACATTGTGGATAATATCAGGGTGATAAAAGTAGACAGAAGGTATCTTTCTTGAAAAGCATAACTGGCCAGTAACAGGAAAGATAAGATAGGAAATAATGTAAAACTTTTCTTATGTTGATCAAGAATTCCAATGATATCTTTAAGAGGTGATTTCATATACCGCCTTATAAATGGCAGGGCCACCAATTCAAGAATCAGGCCTAAAAAAACAAAAGTATGTGGAATTGGCGGAGATAAAAAATGGTCGATATTTACAAATATAAGGTATATCAGTTGAGTCAGAGAATATATCAAATAGAATACAAAGATTTTTGCCTGAAATGTTTCTTTAAAAATCAGGATAACTGGAATCAGGTATAAGGATCCCAATATATAGCTAATCAGCAAAGGATTGAGGTTAATATTGTTCAGAAAGAAGTGAAATAAGGTTATCGTACCCCAAGACGCAATACATACCAGAAACTGAAAGCCCCGCGATCGCTTTGTTTCTAAAAAAATGTATAATAATATAATATTTTCAATAAGGTATACACTTCTACTTAAAAAAAACATACTCATTATAGAGTCCAGCATCATTTCCCTCATAATAATTTCAGTCTTTATTGCAAGAGAGACTATCATTTATCCCTGACATAAATAAGTATTCCAGTTTTTAATTATTCCAAACAATAGAAGCAGCCGGAGGGATGTTGACGGCCGATTCCAGAGCCTCAATGAATTGTATGGCCCTTGTGTCTCTCAAATTTTGATTTCCCTTGAGTCAGATTTTTTGTGATTCCTATAATGACTTTAAGAGCAAAAAAATCACTTAACACAGCAATATTGCAACCCTGGTTATTGCAGAAAGACACATCACCGGTCAAGTATATCTGTTCAGCAACAAGTGGAATTCACCGGAGATCCTTATAAGATCTTAAATACTGGAATTACCAGCTGAGAAGAATTGAATCCACCAGTTTGAGGGCCGTTGTCATATGGGATAGATCTGCATCGATCACAGCCGTGGAGCCATCAACAGACCCAATTCCGGCAGGTTTCAATGAATATTCCTTTTTGTCTGAATCCCATTCCGACTGGAAGATCAACGAGGGCTGACCGTTAACATCTGTCAATTCCTTTGTATAAAAATCGTTATAGTCATAGGAAATGTTAACTTCGGCTCTGATACGTGCTGTTTCTGCCGGAAACTCTCCGGGAAAACGGCGGTCCTTCGGCTCCTTCCCTTTACTGGCGGAACTGATGGCATCAATGGATTCCTGAATATCGGCGGCGGCCTTGCTGTGATAATAAACCGGAAGAGACTCCGGTCTTTCCACCGCCTTTCCCAGCCATCTGTTTTCTGCTGCCTTTCCGGTGACGGAAAGAGTTCTTAACAACCTGCCCTCACTGTCTTCCAGCCAGACGGCTATGAGCGGCTTTTTCTTCATGGGAATCGGTCCAAGCCACTTAATATAAGAGTACTCCTCTCCCGCAAGGATCGAGAGAGTCCATTCTTTGCCTTTTTCTGTTTCAGCCTGTAATACCAGGGGCAATACACTCATCACTGCCAGGATCAAAATCATCTTCTTCATAGTATTCTCCTCCACACATGTTACCGATAGGAAACATGGTTTATGGCCATAATGTTACTTAGTAGTAACTTTTGTCAAGAGTTTGAATTGACAGATTCAATATAAATTCCTATTGTTGTTCCTGTGAGGGTTCAAAAATGAAAGACCGAGGCAGGACGGAGCAGAAAATTCTGGATGCAGTGGGGAAGATTGTCAAAGAAAAAGACTTTGATGCCCTGGGGATCAACGCCATAGCCGAAGAAGCCGGCGTGGCCAAGGTTCTGATATACCGTTATTTCGGAAACTTTGAGGGACTCCTCCGGGAATGGGCCCTGGGTACACACTATTGGCCGACACAGGTAGAAACAGGAACTCCCGATTTTTCTAGCCTCTCCCTTCTGGAAGTGAAAAAAAAGGCTGAAGAAGTCTTCATCGGCCAGTTGGACAGCCTGGAGAAGAAGGACTTGCTTAGAAAAATCATCCGCTGGCACCTCTCTTCGGGACACCCCGTTTCAAAAGAGATCATGGCAAAGGTGGAAGAAGACGGCATTCATCTGATGGATGCCTTCAAATCCAGATGCGACAGTGAACTGGATCTGGATGCCCTGATCTCAATCCTGATTGGGGGAATCTATTATCTGTCTTTGATTTCAGATCAGGCAGATGTCTTCAACACCATCCCCCTGAACCACCCCGAAGGTCGGATGCGTATCAGAGACGGGATATCCCAATGGCTGGATATGCTCTTTAAGGAGATCAGAGATTAAAGTAAGGTAGGTTCCCTATGACTGTTGAGGAGACAATATCTGCTCTTATTCGAAATCTGCCCAAAGCGGATGTCCAGAATACTTTTATGCGCCTGACCGATAAAGAGGTGGCTGTATCCCTCAAGAAACTGGATGAAGAGACTCAAAGCATCGTCTTAAATAGGCTGCCCGAGGCCAAGACAGAAAGGATAAGAGATGAAATGCGGCTGTTCAGCAGAAGAATCTCAGTGCCTGAATCCAAAATTTGACAATCCAATTTCAATTTCTTATAGTTGCATGCAACTTCGTAAAAGCAAAAGGGGGTTTGTTTTGATACAGATCACAGAAGAAAGAGATCTAAAGAGTCTTGAAAAACCCCTCATCCGCATGTTTGAATTGGCTACCCACAAAATTGATCTGATAAAGAGAAACTGGGATGAGAAAAAAGGGGCCCCCGTCTTCACCGTGGACGGAAAATACAGCTCTAGAGGCTGGACGGAATGGACCCAGGGGTTCATGTACGGGAATGCCCTGTTGGCATATGAGGCCACGGGAGACAGGGATTCTCTGCAATGGGGAAGAAGCAAGACTGTAGAACAAATGGCACCCCATCTGTCCCACTTCGGAGTTCATGATCATGGATTCAACAACATCAGCACTTACGGAAACCTCCTCCGCCTGATGAAAAACGGAGAGCTGGAATACAATGAATGGGAGAAGAACTTTTACGAATTGGCCCTGAAATTAAGCGGCGCCGTTCAGGCGAGACGCTTTACTTCCCTCCCCGATCAACTGGGATATGTCAGTTCTTTTAACGGTGCCCACAGCCTCTTTGCGGATACAATCCGTTCCATGAGGATTCTCGCAGTCTCCCATCATCTGGGTCATTTTTTCTGGGGAGAACAGGATAAAAAAACAAGCCTCCTCCGACTGCTTTTAAGCCATGCAGAGACAACGGCAAGGTTCAATGTCTATTTTGGTGAAAAACGGGATTCCTGGGATGAGAGAGGAAGAGTGGCTCATGAGAGCATCTTCAATGTGGAAAGCGGTTCCTACCGCTGTCCCGGCTCCCAGCAGGGATATTCACCCTTTTCAACATGGACCCGGGGGCAGGCCTGGATACTCACCGGATATGCGGAGCAGCTGGAATATATTGCGACCCTGGATGAGAGTGAAATCAGGGACCTCAGGCTCCCCTACTACCCCGACAAGGAGGCCATTCTCAGCCGCTTCCAGGAGCTGGCAGAGGCCGTAGCCGACCATATCATCACCCATACTCCGGTGGATGGAATCCCCTATTGGGATACGGGAGCTCCCCTTCTTTACAAAATGGATGACTACCAGAACAAACCGGCAGATCCCTTCAACCCCTATGAACCTGTAGACGCCTCGGCTGCAGCCATCTCGGTTCAGGGACTCTTCCGCCTGGCGGAAACCCTGAAAGAAGGGAGTCCCGAAAAAGCCCTTAGATATCAGAATGCCGCCATCACCATGATGAGAACCCTCTTGAGTGACACATACCTCAGCACGAAAGAAAACCATGAAGGGCTTCTGCTCCACTCCATCTATCATCAACCAAATGGATGGGACCATATCCAAAAAGGGCAGAAAATCTCGAATGGGGAAAGTTCTATGTGGGGGGATTATCATCTCATCGAAGCCGGAGTTTATCTCTATAAAAGAATATCAGGAAAAGCCGCACCGGTATTTTTTGATATCTGAAGGATAGGAAATGAAGGAATTAACGAATCTAGACAGATTGTGCGTTCATACAATAACGACAAAACCCTGGTCCATCGAGGAGTCGATTGAGCAGTATGCCAGAGCCGGAGTGAAAGGAATTACCATCTGGCGGGATACACTGGAAAACCGTGATAGACGGCTCATCAGAAAAAAGATCAAAGATGCAGGACTGGAAGTCGTCAGCATCTGCCGGGGCGGTTTTTTCCCTAAAGCCACTGCCGGGGAAAGGGAACGGGCCATTGATGATAATCTGGCCCTCATCGATGAGGCGGCGGAAGTGGGTGCCCCCCATATCGTTCTGGTCTGCGGAGCAGAGCCGACAATCTCCCTCGCCCAGTCAAGGCATCAGATAATGGAAGGAATCTCCAGAATAAACAGTTATGCCCGGGACAAGGGAGTCAAATTGGCCATTGAACCCCTTCATCCCATGTACGCCGATTCCCGGTCTGCCGTCAATACAATGGAACAGGCCAACGATATGTGGGAACAGCTCAATTCTAAAAATATAGGCATCGCCGTAGATATCTATCACCTCTGGTGGGACCCTCACCTGCAGGATGAAATAAAAAGAGCCGGAGCCGCTGACAGCATCATGGCTTTCCATACATGTGACTGGAAAAACCCCACCACAGATTTCCTCCTCGACAGAGGACTGATGGGAGAGGGAATCGCCCCCATCATGGAAATCAGATCATGGGTTGAAGATGCGGGATTCAAGGGATTCATAGAAGTGGAGATCTTCTCAGAATATCACTGGAAGAAAGACCAGAAGATCTTCCTCAATGAAGTCATTAATGCCTACAGGCAATTTGCATAATGTTTAATTAAGGCCCTTCGGCCTTTGCGAATAACACACCGAGGCCCTTAGGCCCTGAGCTAAGAAAATACCAAGGCTGTAAACCAGCCTTGGTAGAACAAAGGCCCTGAGCCATAATTAGAACATAGGCCCTTCGGCCTTAGCAAAGAATACACCGAGGCCCTTAGGCCCTGAGCGAGGAATCACGGACGCTCCGCTGGAGCGTTCGTAGTATAATGGCTCCTACGGAGCCTCGGTAGCAAAATGGAGAAAGTATGAACAAAATCGGAATTGTAATGAATGGTGTCACCGGTAGAATGGGAACCAATCAGCATTTGATCAGATCCATAAAAGCCATCCGGGATGAAGGAGGAATTATGCTGAAAGACGGTTCCTACCTGGTCCCCGACCCCATTTTAGTCGGCCGGAATGAGAATAAACTGAAAGATCTCTCGGAGAAACACAATGTTCCCCGATATACAACAGACCTCGATGCGGCTCTGACCGATCCCTATAACAAGATCGATTTCGACAGCACTCTGACCGAACTGAGAGCCGGCGGTGTGCGGAAGGCCCTTGCCGCAGGAAAGGCAATCTACTGTGAAAAACCCACCTCGGTTTCCACTTCCGAAGCCCTGGCCCTCTACAACGAAGCCACCGCGGCAGGACTCAAAAACGGAGTGGTCCAGGATAAACTCTGGCTGCCGGGTCTTATGAAACTTCAGTACCTGATCAATACGGGGTTTTTCGGAAAGATTCATTCCGTCAAGGGTGATTTTGGCTACTGGGTCTTTGATGGGAAGAATCAGAGAGCACAGAGGCCGAGCTGGAACTACAGAAAAGAGGACGGCGGTGGAATGATGATCGACATGTTCTGTCACTGGCGCTATGTCATCGACAACCTTTTTGGGGAAATCGAAAGCCTTTCGTCCATCGGTGCCATCCATATCCCCGAGAGAGTGGATGAACAGGGCAAAACATACAAGACGACTGCCGAAGATGCCGCCTATGCGACGTTTAAACTCAAAAACGGCATACTCTGTCAGTTCAATTCCAGCTGGTGCACCCGGGTCCGCAGAGTCGATCTGCTGACAATTCAGGTGGACGGGTCAGTGGGTTCGGCCGTGGCGGGATTGAGAGACTGTGTGGTTCAGCACGATGCGGAAACCCCCAAACCAGTGTGGAATCCGGATATAGACAGCCCGATTGATTTTCTGGACAGCTGGACAAAAATGCCGACCAGGGATTCCTTTGACAACGCATTCAAGATCCAGTGGGAGATGTTCATAAGGCACGTTGTAGAGGATGAACCTTTCAGATGGAGCCTGAAAGAAGGGGCCAAAGGCGTTCAGCTGGCCGAACTGGGAATTCAATCCTGGGAAGAAAGAAAATGGGTGGATGTGCCGGAGCTATAGAGGCATTCCGCTTCAATGATTTCCTCTTCAGTTAACTTCATATAAAAACCCCTTCAGTTGAATTCTTGTCCAACAAAAGGGGTTCATATCATTGTGGCGTCAGATTATTATTGAACTTTGATTCCATCTTCAAACAACATATCCGGGCAAAAATCTTGCTCATGTAACCATTGGATGCTACCATGAAAAGGCTTTACAGTATTGAATAATGATAAAGTTTTCAACTCTCTGAAA
>NZ_JAQIBL010000184.1 GCF_027859075.1 Oceanispirochaeta sp.
TCCAGTATGATACCCTTTGCACCACCATGTCAGAGACCCTGGTTCTGAACTTCAATATTATGAATAAATACATAGTGGAGAGGGATCTGGCCTTCAACCCCTATGAGGATGAAAAAGAAACAGAGCGGTATTTCAATTTCAGTAACTATGATTATACCCTGTACGGACGGGTGTTTAAGGATGACAAAAACACCCTGACTCTGGAAGTAACAGCCTATGACAGAGCCAATCAGGACAACATCATATCCCGGCAGGAAAAAATCACCAATGTGTTCTACATTTTTGAAGCCTCCGACCTCCTTATGGAAGAAGTCATCAATGTCTTCAGTGTTCAGCACCTGGGATTCGGCTCTCTCAGCCTTTCAGGCGGGGGAGAAACAGGAAGGTATCAGGTTCTGATAAATGGACAGAATGCCGGATGGAATCTTAAAGAGATCCCCAGACTGCTCATTGGAACACATAAAATCACTGTCAGACAGGAGCGGATGCTGGGTGAAGAAATCCTTCTGGAGGAATCAGTATCCATTAAGGAAGACACACAGACAACTCTCAGTTTCACACTCCCCTACCTCACGGAGGCCGAGGCAGAGCTGTTGAAGAGCAAGGAACATTTTATAAAGGAAAAATGGAATGTCCTGCAGCAAAAAGAGGCTTTCAACAAAACATTTGATGAGCTCTTCAGCCTGACGGAAGACCTGTCCTATTGTGACAGGCTGATCCGGAAACGGATTGAATATGAAATGTGGAAGGAGATATATGATGATCAGGGAGAGATTCCCGGTGTTAAAAAAGGGGTCAGACTGATCCGCAATTCTTTTGCTCTGGATCTGGGCTACAGTTACGGTATTCCCGCAGGGAAATCCCGAAAGATCTTCGACCCCTTTCATGAAATTAACCTGGCTGCCGGTTACAGTCTCAATTTCTCCTGGGGTGTCATCGCTCTGGGGGCCAGGGCCGGAGTGTCGGTACAGAATACAAAGGAAACAGATAAAATCATGTTTCCCTTCCAGATGATCAGTGCTCCCCTGGGGGGATATATAAACTATACAACTCATTTCAACTCACCCTTTTTTGCAGCAGCCGGACTCTCCTCCGGTGTCGCCGTAAATTCTATCCAATACAATCAGCCCTCAACCGACAGAAGCGACGGCAATTCAATTGTGCCTTTCCTGGAATCCTCTGCCGGAGCCGGTTACTTTATAACCCGGAATTTCGGACTCCAAATTCTATTGAAAACACGAATGATCTTTAGTGAGGACATGACATATACCTGTCTGTTCCCCGGTTTTGAAATACAGATCCGTCTTTAAGGAGGCAGTAACATGGGGTTTCTAAAACTGAAAATGACCGCAGTATATACACTCCTGATAGCTTCCTCTCTGCTGATGAACTGCAGACCCTTCGAACTGATGAAAGCGGCAGGATATGAGATCGGGACAATTGAGGTTGATTTAGGCTCCCGGGAGATTGTCATGTTCGAATCCATAAGCATAACCTGGGAAACAGATGCGGATATTGAGTCAGTCAAAATAGATCTGTACCGGGGAGACGAACTGGTTCAGACATTGGCAGAGGAAGAGAGTTCCGGTTCCTTCTCGGGCTGGACTGTACCACAGACATTTGCGACAGCTTATGACTACCGGATTCTCATTACATCCAATGATGACCCGGCCCTTGTGGGAGAAAGTGATTATTTCACTATATGCAGTTATTTTGTATTTGGAGGCAATTCACAGGACGGTGGGTACTCAGCAGATTACCATGGGGCATGGGTGGATGAGACCACAGGAAAGATTCTTCTCACCGGAGCTACCAGATCGACCAATATCGGGAACACTGATGACTTGGGAGAAACTGATATACTCGCTTTGAGGCTGAACAGCGATTTGACCTTAGACAGCTCATTCTCTTCGAGCGGTCTTAAACGGCTCGGTGGAACAGGGAAAGATTACCCCAGGTTCATCGGCCAGGACAGTACCGGGTCCATATATATATCATCCACCACGAATTCCGATGAACTGGACGGGCAAAGTGCTGAACAGGATCTCATGACTATTAAAATGATGAATAACGGTGACCTGGACAGCTCTTTTAATGATGATGGAATGCATATCTTCGGCGGAGACGGTGTTATTGGAAATGAGTATGCCGCAGGCGGTTTCATAGATGCACAGGATAACTGGTACATATTCGGCAGCCTCTATCGTGAATATCTCGTCAACGTCCCGGTGGCAGATGCCTTTGATAAAGGGGACTTAAATACAGGAAACGGCATTATTGCCAAATATACTCCATCAGGAGAGCTGGATACGACCTTTGATGCAAATGGTGTCTATTTAAGAATTTATGGCACCTCCGGTCTGGGAAACATTGTCAGAGATATTCATGTTGAATCCGACGGCGATATCCTCTGGTGCGGGATTCTGCCCGGTACCAACAACGATCCGGTGGTGGGAAAACTGACGGCCGGCGGAATAGTCGACGCCGCATTTGGAACATCCGGCAGAACCACCTTCGGCGGTACGGGGTATGATTCGTTTACATCTATGGATGTAGACAGCAGCGGCAATATCTATGCTGCTGGAATCACAAACAGCCCGACCATCGCCGGTATTACGACAAAGGGAGGTTATGATATTCTCGTTGCCAAATTCCTATCCAACGGAAGCCTGGACAGCAGCTTTGGTGAAAATGGTGTACTCACAATCGGCGGGAGCGGCGATGATGGATATTATTCATACTGCTACACAGACCTGACTGTCAACAAGGATGATAAAATTTATATAGCTTCCAGCAGTGATTCAGATGATATTCCGGGTACAGAACCTTTGGGATTGCAGGACTGTATCATTATCCGTCTCAACACCGACGGCAGTTTTGACAGCAGCTTCGATGACGACGGGAAAATGTTCCTGGGCGGGAGCAATCTCGATCTGGCCCGGTCGATCATCGCAACAGAAAACGGAAAAGTCTACATCGCAGGAACAACGGCTTCTCCCGATATCCCGGGAATCACAACCTACGGGTATGAGGACTTTTTTCTGGCTGTTTTCCAGGAGTAATGCCGGGTTATCTGGAGATTGATTTTAATATTATTATGCCCCGCCAGCCTGCTGGCTGGACAGGCTCTCCTCTGCAATGCCCTGATCGCTGCCTCTTTAACCGGCTACCTCCGCACTGGTCACAAACCTTCGGTTTGCTGCTCGTGTATGCATCCATAAGCCGCCTGAGCACATCCTGGGCAATGTAGAACTACTACCAAAGAGTGGTCACTCTTTGGTGGCTTTCAGGCTCAGGGCCGAAGGGTGTTTCGATCCTTCGGGGAATCCCAAGCATCTCATATCGCGATAGGCAATATTTATACAAACAGTTCCCAATAAGAAGAAAATTATGGATCGGGCTGAATTGTCAAATCGGAAAACTCCATTTCCAAGGCAACCATAGCCTTAAAATATGTATCTATATTGCAATTCTCGGCATTCTCAATTCTGCTGATTTGCTGTTGTGTTAAATAAGCCATTTGAGCCGTGTGATTCTGAGACAATCCTTTGGCTTCTCTTCTTCTGGCAATGGCTACAGCCAAATCGACTCTAAGCTTCTCGGCTTGTATCCGAGTATCTATACCGGGATCATTGTCCCGCTGAGAATCCATAAAATCTGTAAATTTCACTTTCCCTCCCTGCTTAATAACGATCTCTGATCCCTTTTGCTTTATTTATCTCTTTTACCGGTACACGATCAGTTGTTTTATGTAACACATGAGTTAAAACTATGCGATTATCAGCAATGAAAAAATATAGAATTCGGACATGATGATTCGAGATCCGGATTCTCAATTCATATTAATCCTACACCATATTCAATGTAATTTCAATATTGTCATTGCATGACTATGCAAGGAAAACATCAATAATGGATTACGGCGCATTATGATCTGCTGATTTAGTGTTTTTTAAAAAATTGTTTGATACATCTTTTTCAATGCATCGCCTTTTAAAGGTCGGCGGCAGGCTCCTTATCACGATCCCCCGAACCTACCCCGGCATCATCAACGACAGAGATGCCAAAGACAGACTCTTTAGAATTAGACCGGCAGAGGAGTATATCTTTCTCTTTGAACGGATCGGTTTTCAGCTGGTTTCAGAGAAAGAGAGATCAGATGGTCTGAATAGAGAGGGCATCAGCTGGGGAAAGCTGCTTTTTCAGAAGAAGGATCTACTTCCAAGTCTAGAATCTGGGTAATATTGAGATTTCGTAGATGCTAACATAGTATTTTATAAGGTGCATATATTTTGTTAACATCAAAATATAATGTTAGCCTAAAACAGCGCGAAATGACCATGCCATCCCCTACAGCCTGTGGCGCAACAATGCTCTATGGAATCTGTTCCCGGCTCATAAGTAGAAGCCGGCAATGAACCGATAAAACCAAAGACAGGTGATTCCCAGATGCTATAGATTGGTAAAACTGATGACTACTTTTTTATTAAATACTTTTGCCACTTTCTCAATTGTAGCCAGACGGACACTCTCTGAGTGATTCTCCAACCTCGAAACAGCACTTTTTGTAGTAGACATATGACGTGCCAGTTCCTCCTGTGTCATTCCGGAAGCTAAACGCAGCTGCCTGATCTCTTCACCAATACTGAGATTTCTATATTCTTGATCCACAAGAGACTTAAATCCTGGAGCTTCCAACTCTTTTTTATCGAGATATTTTTCAAGATCACTCACCCGTTTCTCCTTTGATAATCCCGTCGATAATTTTCTGCTTTTGTAATTTCATTTTTTGGTGTCTTCGGTGTTTTTTTGACAAATCCATGGGTAAGCACAACTAAACCATCCTTATGAAAAAAACAAGGAAATCTATAGATATTGGACTGCCATTCAACTCTGATTTCATAAAGCTTTGTTCCTTTAAGCTTCTTAAAAAAAGAAACAGGTATTTGTTCGCTCTCTTGTACCAATCTAAATACGGCTAGTATCTTTATCTGTGTAAGATCATTCCTGGAATCTAAAAATTGTTCCAACGGGCATTTTCCAGTATTTGTACGATAAAGACTATTTCTCTTCGCATAGAATGTTAGCACAATTGTGAACACAGATCAAGATTCACGACAGTGCTCTCCTTTAAAATATTGTCTACTCATTATGAAGGTAGTAAAGTGAATACATATTTATTTGATATATTGATTCAGATAAGAATG
>NZ_JAQIBL010000185.1 GCF_027859075.1 Oceanispirochaeta sp.
GGTCGACAGCGCCAGTTCCACGGCCCTGCTGGAGTGCTTCTTGAATAGATCAAAGTTGTCGCTGAAGCGTTTATAATCATTCTGCATCCCGGGAGAAAAATTGACAGCAGGGCCACTGACCCGGTCCCAGGTTTGATCAAGATTCTCCCTGCTTGCAGCTTCCTGCTCCCTGAGTGCCGAGATATCATTGAGTCCGAGTGCCGTCTCCTGCGCAAAAAGTGCCTGATAGGCATCTCTGTCGGCATTCAGTATGGTGGCGTAATCTGTCTGTATCTGATTAAGATGGGAAATATCCGTCTTGATTACGTTAAAAGACAAAAGTCCTATAGTCAGAATGATAAGGATGCCCAGAATGGGAATGCCTGTAATGAATGCAAATTTGTTTCTTAACTTCATTTTGATTTAACTCCTTGCTACCGTTTTGAAAAAATAACAAATATTTCAAGAATGCTATTATAATCATAATCGATTTTCGGGGGGACGGGGGGGTATTATTAGAAATTCTCGCTTTTTTTAACATTTTTAATTTATCAGATTATTTTCAACTTTTCCATGTGCTGAATCAGCTTGATCACTTCCTGCAGCGGGGTAATCACTGCCCGGGCGAGCATCTCTCCCAGAAGAGTATGTTTGCCGCAGAAGTGTATTTCCGGACCGGTGCCGGAAAATACCAGATGGGAGTCTGTACCCGTCCCGGAGGCCGGTTCCCCGGATATCCGGCTTTTCACTCCGCAGTTTGTCACCGCCCAGCTACGGGCATCTGTCACCATCATAAGAGCCTCACAGAGAGCCGCCTCAGAAAGGCGGGCATTTGTACCGGCAATGATATTGATTGTTCCCAGTCCGGCTCTGTGAGCCTCCAGATCTCTGTAGTCGGCTCTATCCCCGGGGGCTCTGGCATTGGTGAGCCCTGCGGTGAGACAGCAGAACACGCCTAGATCCCCTTCGGTTTCACTATAAAAGCGGAAGCTTTTCATGGAGGCCGAGGTCATCAGACCGGCAAAGTCTGGAGACAACCCCAGTTTCCGGGCTTTATTCTCAAGGGTCGTATGAGGAGATTCGTAACCCTTGTAGTCATCGGCAATGTTATGAGTCACCTTCATGTTAAGCACATGGGAAATGGTCTGCCTTCCTCCATGGTAGAGGGCAGACGACAAGGCTTCCACGGGGTTGGAAAAATCAATGCGGGCATGATCTTCTTTGCAATGGTAGGATATTTCCAATTCCGGGAAGGGTATAATTCCATATTCCATTATTTTTTCACCGGTCCTAGCAGGGCATTGTCACCCTTTATACTGTGATAATATTCCAGGTTGCATTTATATACTTTGCTGATATTCTCCGGGGTGACAACTTGTTGGGCCGGCCCCGAATCTTCACATAAACCATTGTTTAAAAGGATGACCCTGTCGGCATACATCAGAGCCTGATTGATATCATGAAGGATGGCAATCACAGTCTTGCCCTGTCCGGCTTGTTCCTGAAGCAGTTTGAGAAGATCCTCCTGATGATGCAGGTCCAGGTGGTTTGCCGGTTCATCCAACAGGAGAATTTCCGGGTCCTGAGCCAGAACCCGGGCTAAAAGAACCCTCTGGTACTCTCCGCCGCTCAGGCTGTTCACCTCCCGGTCTGCCAGAGACATGAGGTCGAGTCTTTCCATCAATAATGATAGAGCCTTATGATCCACAGGATCATGCCATATGGATTGACTCTTCCGGTAAAATCCCATGGCAATCATCTCCCGGACAGTATAGGCAAAAGCAGTTTCGTTTCTCTGGGGTAC
The DNA here is from genome assembly GCF_027859075.1 of Oceanispirochaeta sp. NCBI lineage: Bacteria > Pseudomonadati > Spirochaetota > Spirochaetia > Spirochaetales > Spirochaetaceae > Oceanispirochaeta > Oceanispirochaeta sp. The sequence continues at coordinate 1,784 of NZ_JAQIBL010000185.1, forward strand.
AAGACCAACCAGTGCGGCCCGTTCTGAACCCTTTAGAAGAGACAAATTCTGACCGCATACGGTTATCCTTCCCTTCTCGGGTTTCAGTCTCCCCCGGAGAAGGGAGAAGAATGTCGTTTTTCCCGATCCGTTTGGCCCCAGAATGACCGTGAATTCTCCCTGGAGAATCTCTAGTTCCGGAAGGTCCAGGCGGAAATTCTGGCCATAGGAAAAAGTCACATTATCAACCTTAACCGATGTGTTCACAGATTCTGTCCTTTTCCATTATTCTTGTGGAGGAGGTAGAGGAAAAAAGGTCCACCCATCAGTGCTGTCAGGACACCTACTGGTATTTCCGCCGGAGCAATCAGGGTTCTGGCCAGTAGATCCGAAAGGATCATCAGCAGTGCTCCTCCCATCAGGGATAGTCCGGTGAGGCGCATATGATCAGGCCCGGAAATAAGGCGCATCAGGTGAGGAATCAGCAGACCGGCAAATCCGATGATACCGCAGGTAGAAACAATGGCGGCTGTCATCAGGCAACTGACCAACAGCAGAATGAAGGAAACCTTTTCCGGATTGATTCCCAAGGAGTGAGCCTCTTCATGTCCGAGGCTGAGAAGATTCAATTCCCTGTGACGGCTGAGGACAAAAAGGACGGAGGGAATCAGGATTAAAAAGAGAATCAGACTCTTCTTCGGGGTGGCTGCCGAAAAACTTCCCAGAGTCCAGAAAATGATTCGTTCGATTTTCTCCCTGTTGATCATCATCAGAATGGAAACACCCGCCTGAGCTATGGCACTGAAGGCAATCCCGCCTAAAAGGAGGGAACTCATGTTATTCCGGTTCCGGGCGCCCAGCATCAGAATGAGGAATACCGAAAGAAGACTTCCGGCAAAGGCCGATGCGGTCAGTCCGATAGTAGACAGAATGAGAATGGGAACATTCAGCATCATAAATAAAGCGGCTCCCAGGGAAGCCCCGGAGGCAACACCCAGAAGGTAGGGTTCGGCCATGGGGTTCCTGAAGATGGCTTGAAACACGAGACCCGAAAGAGAGAGTCCGGCTCCGGCCAGAGCCGCCAACACCACCCGGGGCAGTCTGATCTGCATCAGGATGATCTGTTGAGAATCACTGAGACCGCTCTGTCCCCGGCTGAAAATGTAGCTGAGTATGCTTTTCATCGGCAGGGATACGGCACCGACCGAGGAAGCCAGGGGAATTGCCAGCAGAAGGAGGCAAAAGATAAGCAATCCAGGAAGGCGGGATGCCCTTGTATCAGGGCTGATCAAGGCCGGAGACCATGATACTTGCCAACTCTTCCAGGGCCTCAATTTGCCGGGGTCCCTGGCGGACAAGTATGTTTTCATCAATTTCGAAGACTCTGTTGTTGCGTGAGGCTTCCAGATCCTTGTATATGGGAAGAGAGAGGAACTCTTTTTTCATACCCCTGTTCAGGATGATGACTTCAGGCTGTTTCTCCACCAGCCACTCTTTTGAATAGGACCAGCCTTCCTGCTCAAAGGCGATATTTTCTCCACCGGCGAGGGTCATCAATTCGCCGATAAATGTGCTCCCTCCGGCAGTCCAGTCTCCCCCGGCACCGAATCCAAGGGCATAATAGCAGCGGGAAGGGGATTCATTCTGCTCCACTGATTCAATCACTGCTTTAAGACGTTTGCGGATATCTGCAAGAATCTCATTTCCCTTTAATTCAGCATCCAGGAGGATGGCACAGCCTGATATTACATCTTCCATGCCTTGAAAACTCTCTTCCCCATACACCAGCACCGTCGGAATCCCGTAGGATTCCAGTTTTTCCAGAACTTCAGGCGAGACATGAGTCGAGGCTATGACCAGATCGGGATTCAGGTTCACAATGGTTTCCATATTTGGTTCCATCAGGCTTCCGATGCTGGTTATCTCCTTGACTTCGGGAGGGTAGTCGCAGAAATCGGTCCGGCCGATCAGGAGATTTCCCCTCTCCAGGGCAAAAATAGTTTCTGTGATATTGGGTCCCAGTGAAATGACGGTCCCTGGATGCTCCTGATAGAGACGGCTGATACCGCGGGAATCGGTGAAACTGAAAGATCTATTATCAGCTTCTTCCTGGTCAGGTTGAGTCTGAGGGCTGGATATATTATCCTTCTGGCCGGCAGCGGACAAAGGCAGAGCCATTGTTATCAGTGTTAATAGAATGAAAATAATCTTCCTATCCATATGTAATCTCCTCGTTACATCATCACCGGTAACGGGACCGGGAGGATTGGATTGAGTTCATCCGATTCAGGTTTTCTGACTTACAGATCATAAAATTCTGCCGGGCCTTCCCAGTTTCCCAGTGGCCTATTACCTTTTCTAAAGCAATGGATGACAGAATCCTCCCTGTTTACAGCGGCGGGACCGTGGAGGAATTGCACCTCTCTTCCCTCAATACAGGATGTTGGACGCCATTATATACCGAAATGATTTCTTATGCCATTCCATGGACTCGGGGTAACACTATTATCATTGACATCTGGGGGCAGAATTGTAAAATAAAAGGAATACGACTCACGGGAGAATGCTTTTTTGAGAATTTCAAAGAATATCATATCCATATATCTGATCTTCATGATAATCCTGTTTTTTCTGATCGCTGTGATTACAGATGGTTTTATGGAATCCTGGCGTGGTTTTTTGGAGCTGCAGCTCCATCCCGGCAGGTTGATCAACGATTTTTTTGCTCTGGTTGGAATAGGAGGGACACTCCTTAATGCTTCTCTTGTCGGTTTGATTGGGGTTGTTCTTATTTATACCACAGGAATTTCCTTCTCCGGCCCTACATTTGCCGCCATTTTTACGATGATGGGATTTGGATTGTTCGGTAAAACACCTCTGAATATCCTTCCGATTATTCTTGGAGTGACCCTGTCGGCCCATCTGGTGGGAAAAAAACTACGGGATTATATGATCATTGCCCTTTTTGGAACAGCCCTGGGACCACTGGTGAGTGTACTTTTTCTGGAAACAGGTCTGATGCTCTGGCAGGGGTTGATTCTGGGGGTTCTGGGGGGCATTGCTGCGGGTTTTATTCTCCCCTCCCTGGCTGTTGCCATGCTGCATATGCACCAGGGGTACAGCCTTTATAACATGGGCCTCACCTGTGGTTTTCTGGGGATTTTTGCAGCGTCTCTACTCAAAGCCGCGGGACTTCCTTTTGAGAACGCCCTGGCCTGGTATTCAGAAGAGATACTTCTTCTCAAGCTTCTGGTGCCATTTTTGTCTCTGGTTTTGATCTTTACGGGTTTTGTGAAAGAGAAAGTCAGGGTCTTCTCCTCATTTTGGGCCATCCAGAAGCAGTCTGGCCGGCTTCCCTCTGATTTTGCCGACATGGAGAGCAGCGGCGGGGCTTTTTTGAATGCCGGACTGATCGGTTTGGCAGGGTCGGCTCTCGTATTCATTGTCGGAGCTGATTTTAACGGCCCGGTCATCGGTGGGCTGATGACTATCATGGGATTTGGAGCCTTCGGTACTCATTTCAGAAACTCCTGGTCTGTTGTGGCGGGTGTTGCCTTCAGCTGCCTTGTTTTTTCAAAACCCCTTTCAGATC
>NZ_JAQIBL010000186.1 GCF_027859075.1 Oceanispirochaeta sp.
CTTCATTGCTAATTATCATGTTCACCCATTTTGAGATGAAAAAACAAAGATCTCATTCGTATCTGCCAAAAGTTTTTTTTGAGACTGCATCATTCTATTTACAGCAAACAGAAGATATACTCCCGTTTTTTTATGTTTCTCATGAGAAGCATGATAATAATGAAGAACTGAATATCTTTCCAAATGATTGCCATATAGATCTTGTAAATCTTGGACTCGGTCCAGCTCTGGATATTGAAATTGAATTTAAACCTGATAAAAAGAAAATCATGGAACAGATAAAAACTAGAGTTCCGGAATCCATTGCTGGAGATGGGACTCTCAAAATAATGACTGATAATGGATAGAGGTCATCAACATTTAAGATGTTTCAAGATGATGAAGTCTATTCTCTAACTAGGACACATATTGACCATCATCCATTAAAAATCAATATTCCTATATCAATTATAAGATATTATTCAATGATTATATTCAAAGAAGCGAATGAAGACAATTTTGGTAATGTAATTGAATTATTGAATATCCCTTTGAGTATTAAGTTTAAAGATATATCAAATAAGCACTATATTGTGGACGCCCTTGTAGTTCCAAACTTTGTCAGTTATGTGGGAGGGATGCTAATGAAAAATATGAATACAAGTGAGCAAAATCCCTATACTGCAGTTGGTACTATTTCAATGAAGACAATTCGTTCATAAATAGAATCATAGATGCAATTATGTGTCAGCAAATATGTGAGCAGTTATATTTCCAAAGATATCCAATAGTATCCAAGGCAATCTTTGATAAATAATACCCCTTCAAGTCCCTTCGCCTCTATAAAAATATGAAAGAGGGACTAGAACCCCGCCCTTTGGCCTGAATGATGAAAAGCACCGGGGCTGTCGTACAGCGCCGGTAGGAATAAACATCTGCGCGGGCGCAAGCCCGAAAGGAGGCCAGGATGTCTTCATTCAAAGAATCAGTCACTCTCTTCTCTAGAAAAATATCTACTACTAGCAGGTCTACCTTCCAGACGGTTCAAGAACTACTGCAAAAACAACAGGAAAGATTTCTTCTTTCTGCATAATTGTCAGAACATCGTTCTTCTTTATTACTGTTCCAAGACGACGACTCAACACCTCTTCTACAGCACATAGCATGTTCATATGTGACTGCGTACAGCATATACAGAAAGTTTCTCCATTTTGGACTCGCATTAAATCTTGTAAAACATCGGTGACACTTAGAGGGGAGTTAACTTTCCTGATAATTTGACAGTAAAAGGTATAACAGTTATACTATTATCATGAGATTCAAGTATGATCCAAGCAAAAGTAGAGAAATCAAAACTAACCCTAAAAGAGAGATAGATTTTGATGAGGCTCAGGAAATATTTTCTCATTTCTATTATGAATCTCGGAAGAGAGATGACCCTTTGCAGTATCGAGTGATAGGTTGGGTGAAAGGTCAGCTATTCTCTCTTATCTATGAAGTGAGGGATGATGCGGAAGGTGAGTATTATCATCTTGTAACCTTATGGAAATCGACAAAGGAAGAGGGGGAATTATATGCAGGACACTACCGCTAAGATAGATCCAGAAGAACTTGCTCTTAAGGCTGAGAGAGGGGAAGACATAAACCGTTACTTCACAGAAGGTGAAATCAAACCTCCTGCAAAGTTTAAAGTCAAACGAGTGAACATAGATTTTTCACTCCCTATGTTAGAAGAACTTGATGAGTATGCTAACAATCTTAATATTAGTAGGCAAGCTGTTATTAAGAGTCTTCTAAAAGACGCTTTGCTCTCTCACAAGTGAATACACTGAATAGGTGTCGGTATTGTGGGGTACTCCCTTGATGTGCCTGTAGCTCCTAACAATTCTAAATTAAAAAAATTCAATGAGATTACGTTGAAGGAAGGTTAATCATATGTGAGCCAGTATCTTCAGACGTCCCTATGTGAGAATGTTTTTAATAAATATAATTCTTTGATCAGGCCAGTGATTATCTTGAGGATATTGACTGCCATTTGTATGGTCTGAAGTTTGTTTTGCAGATTAAAAGATTTTAATTACAGCTCATGGAAATACACTTCGGGCTTTAGCCATGTCTCTGGAAAATATTTCTCAAAAAGATATTCTTGAGCTTAATATTCCAACAGGGGTACCTCTGGTATACTATTTAAAGGATGATTTTTCTGTTGTTCATAAAGAGTATTTGAGATTATCGATATAAACCGAGGAGATCATTATGAAACCAATGCAATACAGGATTGAAAGCCTCGGGGAATGCCGAGTGGAATCTCCATTGCCATCCCTGGTTGCAGGGGCAAAGGAAGAGGCGCGTATCCTGCAGGATGCCACCCTTCGGGAGCTGCCGGCTGATGCCAGTGAGCCGGCTTCGTTAGAGCTCTCTGGTCCAATGAGCAAACTGTACTTCGATCCGAAAAATACCCGTGCGGCGATTATTACCTGCGGAGGCCTTTGCCCGGGATTGAACGATGTCATCCGGGCTGTCACTATGGTCCTCTGGTATCGCTACGGCGTGCGCGACATCCTGGGGCTGCGCTACGGGTTCGAGGGGCTGAATCCTGATCTGGGTCACGCCCCTGTGCGGCTGGAACCAGAACTGGTCGAGGACATTCACCAGCAGGGTGGCACGATTCTCGGAACGTCCCGGGGAAAGCAGGATGAAAAACAGATGGTTGATTTCCTGCAGGAAAACCGGATCGATATTCTCTTGGCTGTCGGAGGCGACGGCACCCAGCGGGGAGCTCTGGATCTTGCCGATGAAATCGACCGGAGGGGCGCAAAGATTGCTGTGGTGGGCATTCCCAAGACAATTGACAACGATATTTCCTGCACCGAGCGCACCTTCGGCTTTCAAACCGCCGTGGCCCTGAGCCAGCCGTCAATCGACAGTGCCCACATGGAGGCAAAGGGTGTGCGCAATGGCATTGGTCTCGTCAAGCTGATGGGCCGCGATTCCGGGTTTATCGCCGCCTACGCGAGTTTGGCCTCCAGCGATGTCAATCTGCTGCTCGTCCCGGAGGTGCCGTTTTCACTGCCCAAGGTAATGGGATTTCTTGAAAAAAGGCTGGAGCAAAAATCCCATGCGGTTATAGTGGTTGCGGAAGGGGCCGGAATAAATCTTGTGCCAACGGGTGGAACCGATGCCTCTGGTAATCTGAAGCGGGGTGACATCGGAATCTTTCTCAAAGAAGCCATCAAGAACCATTTTCAGCAAATCGGGCGTGGGGTTTCCGTCAAGTATATCGATCCTTCATACACGATCCGCTCCGCCCGGGCCAATGCGGACGATTCGGTGTTCTGCTTCCGGCTGGCTGAGAATGCCGTGCATGCGGCCATGGCAGGGAAAACACGTTTGGTGGTGGGGCTTTGGAACGGGCATTTCGTGAATATACCATCCACTGAAGTCGTTCGCCACCGGAAACACATCGATTCGGCCGGGCCGCTTTGGGCCAGTATCCTGTCCAATACGGGTCAACCGAATCTTGCGTAGAAAGTCGATGCAAACAATTCTTATTCAAGTCAGCCTTGTATTGCTGCTCCTGTATTCAGGGTATTTTCTGTTGCGGCCGATGAGCTCTTCGATGTTCCGCTATCTGGTCTGGCGCACAACGCCTGCAGGGTCCGGGGTGCCGGGGAATCTCAAAAAGGACGGTGCCACCATCCATTATGTAAGCTATGGTAAAGGGCCGGCCATACTACTGCTGCATGGCGGGTTGAGCAATCGGCTGACCTGGTTCTCTCAGATTCCAGAGTTGGTGGCGGCTGGGCGGCAGGTCGTCATTCCGGATGTGCGGGGTCACGGTTTCTCCGACCTGGGTCGAAAGGAATTGAATTACCGACTGCTTGCGCAAGACGCGATAGGGGTTTTGGATCAACTGAAGATCGGGATAAGCGACGTGGTTGGTTGGAGTGACGGCGGGAATACCGCCTTGCTGCTCGGGAAGGACTGGCCCGACCGTGTGGGCTGCATCGTCGCCATCAGCGCCAATTCTAATCCCTCCGGCCTCACTCCCGCGGCACTGGAAGAAAGCTATACCCAAAGTCATGGCGCGGCCTACTGGATCAAACGTTGGTGGACCGGCTCTGGAGAACACTTTGCCAGTCTGGAAAAACGCATCAAACTTATGTGGCGCACATTCCCCCTGCTGGAGGATACTGATTTGAAAACAATCGAGGCTCCTACACTGATCATTGTCGGCCGGCATGACATCATCTCTATTGGACATGCAAAAACAATGGCTGGATTGTTGCCCCATGGTTCGCTGTCTATTGTGCCCGGCGGCCATTCTACCCCCGTAACCCACTCGGTACAGGTCAATGAATACATCCTGAAGTTTCTGTGTATCCCCCAAAGAGAGGCTGAAAACATATGATTATTGGTTGTATAGCAGACGATTTTACAGGGGCCAGCGACATCGCTTCCTTTTTTTCTAAAGGAGTACTGCGAACACTACTCATGAATAGCATCCCCGCATCAGACTTTGATCCAGGTGAATCGGTGCAAGCTGTTGTTCTTGCCCTGAAAATCAGATCCATTGACAAAGAGGATGCTGTAAATCTGACAATTGAGGCTTATACATATTTAGAAAAGCTTGGATGTAGACAGATATACTTCAAGTACTGTTCCACTTTTGATTCCACCCCCCAGGGGAATATTGGGCCAGTGACTGATGTTCTTATTGAAAAAACAGGTTCCAGATACACCATCCTCTGCCCCGCTCTACCGGTGAATGGTCGCACCGTCAAAGAGGGCGGCCTGTATGTTCAGGGAGTCCCTCTCCATGAAAGTTCAATGAAAGACCATCCTGTGACTCCCATGTGGGATTTTAAAATATCAAAGCTGATGGAGACCCAGGGGCAGTATTCCTGTCTTGACCTTTCGGTCACAGAAATGAATTCTCTACAGGATATAGAAGATTGGATCAGTATCCAAAGAAATGAAACAGATCAAAAGCCTTTCTATATCGTTCCGGAATACTATGAAGAACAACATGGAAAAATAATTGCTTCCCTGTTTAAAAATCTGCCCCTGATTACAGGTGGTTCGGGCCTCGCGGAACATTTAGCAGCATTGCACTCTGCAGACCTGAACCCTCTCTATACAGTTCAGGAAACAGGTCAGGATGTATTTCCAGCAGGCACGGTCGGGCGGTCCATCATCTTTGCCGGAAGCTGTTCCAAAGCAACACGGGAACAGATCAAACAGTTTGTAGAAGAGGGCGGTAGATCCATTGAGCTGAATGCCTTCGCTCTGCAGAGCAATCCAGAATTTAAAGAAAAGCTCATCCGGGAAATCCGGGATAAGCAATTTTCTGATATTTTAATTCACACCAGCGGTAATCATCCTACCGAAAGAGAAGTGGCAGCGACAGGACTGTCTCAAAAGGATATATCAGAGCTTTTTGAAACGACTATGGCCGATCTGGCAGAACTGGCTCTGGAGGCAGGAGTGACCAGAATTATTATAGCAGGAGGCGAAACTTCCGGTGCTATTACAGAGCGTTTAGGATTTCAGTCCTTTATTTTAAGTGATTCAGTGGCACCGGGTGTGCCCGTATTAACTCCTTTACAGAATAAGGCGGTGCGGCTCGTTCTGAAATCAGGAAATTTCGGACAGCCTGACTTCTTTAAGCAGGCTCTGGCAAAAACTTTGGAGGCTCATTCATAATGGATTATCAAGTATACAAAAAAGATCTCCTTGACTTAGGTCTTTCTCTTTTTTCCCGAGGATATGCTACCGGCGGCTCCGGGAATATGTCTCTAAAGCTTCCCGATGGTAATATCCTGGCAACTCCTACGGGTTCATCTTTTGGACGGCTTGTAGCTGATGAGCTTTCGGTGGTGGATATGAGTGGAAATCATTTGTGGGGAAAGAAGCCTTCCAAAGAGGTCGCTTTTCACCTCAGCCTGTATAAAGGAAATCAGGACTGCAAAGCTGTCGTCCACCTTCATCCACGTATCTGACGGCCCTGTCCTGTCTGGAGAATCTTGATAAAGAGTCTGTGATCAAACCTTTTACTCCTTATTATGTCATGAGGATCGGTCAGCTGCCTCTCATGGAGTATTATCCTCCGGGAAGTCCTGATATAGCTCTGGTCCTGGCAAAACTTGCCCCTCATCACAGGGCCTTTCTTTTAAAGAATCATGGTCCTATTGTGACGGGTATTGATATTTTTGATGCTGTAGATAATGCGGAGGAGTTGGAAGAAACGGCAAAACTGACGTTTTTACTGCAGAATTCTTCCATCAGATATCTGAGTGATACTGAAATTGATAAGCTGATATCAACACAATAATAATGAAGAACAATGTGTGTCACAAGAGAAGTTGACCGTGAAGGATCTGAATTATGATTTTTAAGATATAAATCGATTTTGCACAGGAGGATTACAAAGGTATGCATGCCTCGAACTGTTGACATATCTGTATATGTGAATACAATTAGAGGCATGGGTATTCAAACAGAGAAAGTATTAAAACTGCTCAAAAAAACCCCAATTCTAAGTTCTAGTGAGCTATCAAAAGCTGGGATTGACAGAAAAACGATACATAGGATGATGAATGCTGGCGATATTCTTCGTGTTTCACGAGGGCTATATTCTTCTAATGACTATATTCCAGGCCCCTACTATTCATTTCTTGAAGCACAGAAAATCGTTTCCAACGGAGTCATATGTCTTTTGTCTGCACTCACTTTTTATGAGATAGGGACTCAGAATCCTTCTCTGGTATGGATGGCGGTTCCCAGAAGAGCCAGGGCCCCACAGATAAATCAGAATCCCATTCAATTGGTCCGATTTTCTGGAAAAGCATATGATGAAGGAATTATTAAGCAGGAAATAGAAAGCGAACTAATAAACATCTACAATATTCCTAAAACCATTGCCGACTGCTTCAAGTATCGTAACAAGATCGGGCTTGAAGTCGCCCTTGAAGCCCTTAAAGATGTTATTCATAACAAAAGGACTACAATTGATGAGCTGTTATATTTTGCAGATATTTGCAGAGTTAAGAACATAATAACCCCTTATATTGAGAGTTTCATATGAGACAAATAAGCAGAAACAATGGAATGCGTTTATAAAGAAAATACGTAATGATCAGAATAATCTTGAATTCAAAGCTGTGATTCATAGACTCAGAGAGTTTTCAATTCTCCTATGGTCCCGAGAGATGGAACCCTTGATATCACAATGGATTCCGGGGAGTGGGTGGCAATAATACAAATTACTTAAAATAAGGGACTTCCCCTCAGTCCGGGCGGGCGTAAGCCCGGAAGGGTGGCGTTCCGATTTACACGCAGAGGGTCGTTACCGCATCCCTCAAGGCATCCACTGAACCCACATTTCCCGGAAAGATCACGTAGGGCAGGTCGGGGAAGGTGCTTTCGGACCCGGTCTTCCAGACTGGGACTCCCGGCAGAATCTGCCCCAGAACCAGAGCCTTCTTCACCCTGAGAGCCTTTGTGGCCACATCGCTGGAGGTGATTCCTCCTTTGGCAATGACAAAATTCGGACGGATCCTCAATCTCCCTATGATACTGGTAACAGCATCGGAAATTCTGACAGAAACTGCCAGCTGTGCATCCTTGTCGTCTGTGTCGAGGTCAAACCTGTCCCGTCTCGTGTAGATGACCACATTCTGTCCCTGCCTGATAAAATCCTCAGCCCGGGTCAGGACTCTTTCCACTTCATTTTCCAGTCCATTCTCTTCAAGAACCCGATGCTGATTGAATTCAATCGGCTTTATGGGAAGGTCACTCTGGAGCAGAGCATTCATCTGCTGTGTTGTTTTATTGACATGGGAACCGATCAGGATAATTCCACCGTTCCTGTTCCCCGGTGGAACAAGCTCCTCTTTCACAAGGAGGGGTTTATCAGTGATTCCCCCCAGAATCTGGGGAAATCCTGCTGCTGTCCGGAAGATGATTTCCTTTCCACTCTTGAGGACTTTGAGCAGAGCCGTAACGAAGACCTTCATATCTGAATCGGCGATGGCATTCACAACGATCTTGTTGAAGTTCTTGACCTTCATCAGTTTGTTATAGATTCCTGTGTAATCGCAGGCGCGGATCTCTTCCAGAGTAATAAAGGTTACACTTTCTGCTTTAAAGGCACCGCCGGTCTTCTCTTCACACCATTCTCCCAGATGGGAACTTTTGAATCCAAAGGATTTATCCCGGGCAAACTCGGTCTGCCCGGCAGGTGTGAGTTGTTCTCCCTCCTGGACATAATGAATGTTATTCAGAGTATAACGTCCTCCCGCCAGGAAGAAGGGTGCAAGAACCTCAGCGTCAATGCTTCTTCCATTCTTCTCTATAGCTTTTCTGAGGGTCTCCGTTTCGAGAGGGTAGTGGCCCCGCAGGGTTGAATCGCTGCGGCTGACAAGAATATAGGGACGGTTCAACTCTTTTGAGACCTGCTCCAGAACTTTAACAATTTCCCTGTGAATCTGCTCCGTCTGAGCGCTTGTCATCCCCCGTGAATTCGTCAGAATGTAAAACATGGAATTCTCTTCCTGGAATCCTTCTGTCAGGCTGTTGTGGTTCCAGTCGGTAAAGACGGAAATCCCATGCACCGTCTGTGTGCCTGTTGGATCATCATCCAGGACAATGATTTTCCGGTCAAACTGCTTGAATTCACTCTGCAGGGCTTTCTCGATGGCTTGTAAATCCGCTTTGGGGTAGGATTTCAGAATTTCACAACTGATGGACAATAGTTGTTTCACTTCAGCACTCCTTTTGTTGAACTATTTTGCGGTGATCCGTATTGAAAGGATTTCGATCTTGAAAGAGCATTTATGTCTGACTCAGTTTAAACAACGGGTCACTGATTGATTTTAAACCTTTTTCATCGGTCCTCACAATATGGGTAGAAGGTTTAGGTTTTATGGCTGTATTTCTCGAAGGGATCTTTGTGATTTTAAGAATATTGAAGCAGATTTAAAATATTTTTGCAATAAATCAGGAAATAGCGGATTTGTATTTTTTCTTTAAAAGAGTCATTTCTATTGTCAGTTTTTAAAATTGGCCAATATAGTAACCTGCATTATAGGATTGGAAATTACTATCATGAGGCAATAAGAATGAATTAGATCTTTTTTACTATATGCCAGCCATTCATCTACCATGTTTTTTTTCGTCATAACTCTCAAGCAGATTCCATTATTTCTGATTCCAGAGACAAGGGATAGGAGGAGCGTTCATCAAATGTTTCCTGTCATATACAAGAATATCCAGAGGTCTTTTTAAGACGGGATAAATATCTTTTCTGATAGAACGGCCTATCTCTATTGTTCTCATTTGTGGGTTTTCCAGAATAATACAAAGATCAATATCACTATCTTCTGTTTGTGTCATATTTGTATATGATCCAAACAGCAATATTCTTGCGTGATTATATTGAGATCTTAAGGTTTCGACAGCTGTTCATAAATCTTTCTCACCCAATAAGCTTTACAATTGAATCATTGACCCCTGATAATAAGACATCTTTCTCAATGGACAAAAAAATGATCAAAAATAATATCATAATCTTCAATCCTTCCGCCGGGAAGGGAGCTGCTCTCAGGAAGCTGCCTCAGGTCGAAGCCTTCTTCAAAAAAGAAGAAATCAATTACACCTTGAAATATACCGAATCTGCCGGGCACGCCATCGAGCTGGCCTCCGCCAGCGCCCGGGAACCCGATACGGCCATCATTGCCGCCGGTGGGGATGGAACCTGCAACGAAGTGCTCAACGGTCTTATGAACGGGAAGGGCGATGCGACCCCTCTCTTCGGGGTTCTGCCCATGGGCCGGGGCAATGATTTTTCCTATGGAGGTCATGTTCCGGCAAGACTGGAAGAGGCCCTGGAAGTCATAAAGAAGGGCAACTCTTCTCCCCTCGATCTTGGCATCATCAAAGGCGGGGATTATCCGGAAGGACGGTATTTCGGGAATGGAGTGGGTGTCGGATTTGATACGATAGTCGGACTGGAAGCCGCGAAAATGCCCCATGTTCATGACGCCTTCGCCTATGTGATCGGAACCCTGAAGACATTGATCAAATTTTCAGCATCCCCCGAAGTGGAACTCCAGTACAAGGGAGAAAAGACAGTCCGCCGGGCGATTCAGGTCTCCATCATGAACGGCAACCGGATGGGCGGCCTCTTTTATATGGCCCCCGAGGCGGTCAATAATGATGGACTCCTGGACCTGTGCATGGTGGATCATCTCACCCGGTTCAAACTCCTGAAAACCATCGTCCACTACACCAAAGGAACCCAGCGGGGACTGCCGGGAATTACCATGGATCAGGCGGATCATTTCCTGATGAAAGCCCTCAAGGGCGGTTTTGTTGTCCATGCCGACGGAGAAACCATCTGCAAAGACGGGAAAAAGCTGGAAATCAGCTGTATTCCCAGCCCTATCAGGATCATACATACATGAAGCTCAGAAAAACACTTGTAAGCGCTGTCCTCAAGCTGATTATCCGGATTTTCTGCCGTATCGATACAAAGGCCCTGAAGGATATCCCCCTGGACGGTCCGATGATCATCTGTATTAATCATATCAATTTCCTGGATGCCCCCATGTTCCTGGTCTTCCTGGAGCCCCGCATCGTGAGGGGTTTTACAAAAAAGGAAACCTGGGATAATCCCCTGTTTAGTTTCCTGGCCAATACCTATGACTCTATCTCTGTTGACCGGGGCACCGCCGATCTCAAGGCCTTCCGGGAAGTGGCCAACACGATGAAGGCCGGTCATTTTATATGCATGGCCCCCGAAGGCACCCGGAGCGGGACAGGGGTCCTCCAGGAAGGCAAGCCCGGTGTCGTGACAATGGCACTGACCACCGGCGCCCCCCTTCTGCCCCTGGCTCATTATGGTACAGAGCATTTATGGGAGAATCTGAAGCGCCTTAAACGGACCAGAATCACCTTCAAGGCGGGAGACCCTATCTACCTGACCCCTCCTAAAAAGACCAATCCTGAAATCAGGAAAAAGATCATGGATGAGTTCATGTACCACCTGGCTCTTCTTCTCCCCGAGGAACTTCGAGGGGTCTATGGGGACCTCTCCCTGGCAACACAGGAATACCTGGACATCCGGTCAGAACCCGTTCCGGAGTAGGGGGAGATGTATTAAGAGTAGAAAGGACTATTTTTGCACCTAAGGCTCTACCAGAGCCTATAAAATATGTCTTTTCCCTTTTCGATAATCCTGAATGCTCTCAGAGGAGAATCAGGGATAGAATCAGCACAACAGCAATGGTGACCAATCCTTGAATCAATGTGGCCATGGTCATAGTTTTGTATGCTGTTTTAATATCCATACCGGTAAACTGGGCGACGACCCAAAAATAAGAATCATTGGCATGTGACACAATCATGGCTCCGGCACCGATACTCATGACCGTCAGTATGGAGCCTATGGGGCTGTTCAGCCCAAGAGAACTGAGAAGGGGAGCCATTAAAGCTGAGGTTGTCACAAGGGCTGTAGTCGAGGAGCCTTGAGCTGTTTTAAGAGCGGCTGCAATAAAAAAGGGCACTAAAATACCTATATTCCATCCACTCATGGATGCTCCCAGAAATGAGGCTATTGATGTTGCTTTTATCATGGCCCCGAATGCACCACCGGCTCCCGTAATCAGAATAAAGGGACCGGCCGTTTTGATGCCTTCACCTACCCATCTCATAAGAACATATTCATTCATTTTGGGAGCCAGCTTCAAGGCAAAAAGAAACCCTACAAGAAGGGCAGTCACCGGTTTTCCTATAAAGGATATGAAATATATAATCATCTTAGGCCCCTGGGCAAGTCCGGGTAGGGA
>NZ_JAQIBL010000187.1 GCF_027859075.1 Oceanispirochaeta sp.
CAGACATAAGTGCCAGACCGGTGGCTGTGGATATCCCTGCCGCTAACGCCGCCCCCCAGGCACATACAATGAAACCGATCTGACTGATGGAGTGATAGGCTAATAGGCGTTTCGTGTCAGACTGTGAGAGGGCAATCACAACTCCCACCAGGGCTGTAACGGCACCGGTATACCCCATCAGTCTGCCGGCTTCTGCGCCTCCGGGCATGATTATCAGTATCCGCGAGAGGGCAAAGAGGGGGGTTTTAATCAGGACTCCCGATAGTACGGCCGAAATGGCATGGGGTGCCAGTGCATGGGCATCCGGAAGCCATCCATACAGAGGCATAACGGCGACTCTCATTGCAACGGCTGCAACAATGAGGGAGAGAGACATTGTCGCCGAAATTCCGCCTTCCCGGGGTAAGCGGGCTAATCCATCTGCAATACCCTGGTAGGAAAGTGATCCTGTCAGTCTGTACAGACCGAACAGGCCGATGAGAAAAAACATCATGGCTGTTGCACTGACCATTAGATAGGAAAAAGATGCCAGAAACGCTCCCGGTTTTTCAGAACTGGAAACAAGCACATAGGATACAATACCCATCACTTCCAGGCAGACAAAAAGATTGATCAAATCAACTGTCATGGAAGTGGCAGCCAGTGCCGCGGTTTGAATCAGGAAGAGAGCGCTGAATTCAGGTCCTTTAGGACCTGCACCCGAAGAATAAATCCACGCTCCTGCGGCTACTGAATAACCCAGAACATTCACCAGCCAGGCTAGCCCGTCAAAGCGGTATACGATCCCGATGCCCGAATTCCAGTTGCCAATAACCAGTTCTATGCTTTGGCCGGAGAGAACCATGGGAAAAAGAGAAAACAGCACCAGCAGGGGTAGGCCCAGACCAATGAATACGGCGGAGTATTCTACACTTCGGGCCAGCTTGTTTTTTAAAAAAGCCCTGGTGCAGAAACACAGAGCCCCACCCAGTAAAGGCAGGAAGATCGGTGCAAAAACCATATCAGCTGGATTCATCGTTCACCTTTTTCCGAATGAGATCCATATCAAATGAGTGGGCATATCTATACAGTCTGAAAGCCAGAGCCAGAGCCAGAGCGGAGATGCAGACACCGATCACAATGGCCGTCAGCATCAGGGCCTGTGGTACAGGATCGACCATATTCTTCAAGCCCTCTTTCAGTATGGGGGCGTTGTCTCCGATTCTTGAACCTTCCACTATGAAAAGAATGACTACAGAACTGTTCATGATCGTCAGGGCGAATATTTTCTTGATAATATTCCTTTTACTGACAATGCCTCCAAATCCTATCAGAAAAAGAATCAACAGGAGTACTCTTTCAATCATGTTGCCTCCCTTCCCAGCATGGCAACGCACATGTATCCGATGCCGGCACCCACCTTCAGACCAATTATGGAATTCAAAATAATAATGTACCCTACCTTGAACTCTTCAGAGGAAGAGAGAGGATTCCCGAAAAAGCCGGCACCCCCGGGAATCCCGATCAGAGAGGCAATGATCAGCATCAAAAATCCTGACGCTTCTATTCTGGCGAGAACGGGAGCTTCCTGAAGACGTATGGAAGAATCATTTTTACTGCCCAATGCCAGGAAAACAATCCCTGACGCGATAACAACTCCCCCCTGGAAGCCTCCTCCCGGTGAAAGGTGTCCGTAGAGCATGACATACAGGCCGAAAATCAGAACAATGGGTCCCATTTTTCCTGTAACGACATCCAGCAGTTCTGTTCTTTTTATTTGTAGTAGGGATTTCTTTGAGCTTTGACTCTCCTCTTCTCTTCCATATCCCCTGGCAAGGGATATTCCGGAATGAGAGATGATTCCAATTGTCCCGCTGACGGCAACCAGCAGTACAATGGTTTCTCCTAATGTATCGAAAGCCCTGTAACCCAGATAGATCGCGCTGACCAGGTTTCGGGCTCCTGTCTCAATAAATCCATTTTGCTCCAGGTAGTTTCGTGCTGTGTCCGGCCAGGAACCTGAAGAAAGGAAGATTGGCAGGACAATTGCGAGAACTCCCGCCAGGGACAAAAAAGTCATAAAATTCCGGTACAGAATTTTTCTTCCGGCTTTCATGTACGATCCTCTCTGTCAGTTACACGGATAGCCCAGACGAATATGACAGTGGAAACACCAGCTCCAACAGCCGCTTCTGTAATGGCGACGTCGGGAGCATACAGGAGGTAGAATAAGATAGCCGAGAGCAGGCTGAAGGCAGAAAGGGCAATGGCTCCGTAAAGCAGATCTTTGGTCCCCAATGTATAAAGTGAAAGACCTATTAATATTACCAGAATAAGAATGGTCATGCAGGATCTATCCGATCTACATCGGGGTTCTTTTTTTCTGTTTTTGGTTTCCAGATGGAAGTTCCTGAATTCCAGGCAAAACGGGCCACAATATGGGTTCCCGTTGGTGAGGAGAGAAGAAAGAAAAAGGCGACAATGATGATCCGTGCCGCCATAGCCCAGTTGGGCGCCAGGGCCAGAGCTCCGATAAAAATAGAGAATACCGCAGTTGTCCCGCAGAGAGAACCAGCCTGCAAGCGGGAGTAAGGATCTGGAAATCGGAAGAGTCCGACAATACCGGCAGTACCGAAAATGATGGCCGAGGAAAATGAAATGAACGCAATCACAATCAGAATAATCTCTATCATTTTTCCTCTTCTCCGGGAATCTTGTTCTTCAGGAAATGGGCAATGGCCAGAAATCCCAGAAATCCGAATATATCGTATACCAGGGCTACATCCAGATAGAGAGCCCGCCCCAGTTGAACTCCGTGGAGAACCATGAAAGCCAGAACCACACCGGAAAGAACATTCAACCCGGCTAATTTATCTGCTGCATTTTTACCTGTGACCAGGCGTATGACACACATGAAGGCACAGGCAAGGAGAAACCACTGCATGAATTCGAGCATCAACATTCTCATCTCCACACCCTCCTGATGTATTTTTCAAAATCGCCTTTTATTGTTTCTCCGGCCAGCTTGGAATGATTTGTATTGCAGAAAAACCAGTGAACCGTCAGATGGTCATCATTCAGGTCTAGGGTAA
Organism: Oceanispirochaeta sp.; assembly: GCF_027859075.1. NCBI lineage: Bacteria > Pseudomonadati > Spirochaetota > Spirochaetia > Spirochaetales > Spirochaetaceae > Oceanispirochaeta > Oceanispirochaeta sp. The sequence goes on from NZ_JAQIBL010000187.1 coordinate 3,072, forward strand.
TCGTTCCCGGTGTGAAGGTTATGGAGTTTGCCAGAACCATTCTGGCCAGATCTGAATGAAGACGCGTCCGGAAATGGACAATCCTGGGATTCGGATTTCCTCTGATAATAGTAACCAGCATTTTTATACTGGAAGAATAGAGTTGATATATCAGGAAAATAAAAAAAAGAATCAGATGGAAAGGCTGTGGAATGAATGCACCACGGGAGGCATCATGGGAGGGGATAAAGACTCTATACGTAAGAAGAGAGATTCCCAATGAGCCCGCAAGTCCCGATATAAGTGAATAGGGTTCCAGGCTGAATGTAAAAATGAGCCAGATGATAAATAGGGTTAAAAAGGTAATGAAAAACCGTGTAATTCCCCAGAGGGTTTCAATACGCAATTTAATCCTCCCGTTTTTTTACCAGATCAAGGAACCCGGAAACGGAAGCAATTTTTTCCAGGGAATTTCTAAACTCATTATCGTGGAGAATCCTCGACATTTTAGAAAGAAGTTTCAGATGATGACCCGCCTGGTTCTTAGGTCCGGCGATAAGAAAAACAAGCTGTGCCGGGTTTCCGTCAGGACTATTGAAATCGACCCCTTTTTCAAGTAGGGCCGCCGCCATCACTGTTTCTTCAAGAGCTTCGCTCTGGGCATGGGGGATGGCGCAGCCGTAGTCCAACCCTGTTGAAGAGAGTCTTTCCCGTTCCATGACATCCTTGAACAGCTGCTCTTTGTCGATGGTTCTTCCCGCTTTTTCAAGACTGTCAATCATCAATTTGATTAAGTCTGCTTTTTCTTCTGCTTTCGGGTGAAGGAGCACACACTCCGGGTAAAGTAATGAATAGATGGAAACCATAGAATTATATCTCCTCCTCTTCCGGAACAAGACCGGAGGCCCAATCAATGGGAAGGGTGAACATGATGCCCGTTCCCGGCTTATCTAGCCCGCCTACTATTTCATCAACGAGTTTTTTGAGATCTTCAATTGTATCCTGTTCCCGAATCACTGACAGAATCGTTTTGTTATAGGGTCTGTTCCCCTTCATGAAATCTTTAAAGCCTGCAAAAAGAGGGACCTCGTAGGCCAGAAAACGGCCCATCCCTTCTGAATCGAGGATGGTGGCTCCAGCAACACCCGCTTCAATATAAGCGCTGAGAACCTGTTCAAGATACTCTTCATCGTTCAGTACGAATACCAGCAGTTTCATCTTGTTCTCCGCTTGTTGATTCTATCAGATTCCAGAACTGCACTTTATCTCATCAGGAATTTAAATTTATTATGAAGTATTACTAATCTCAAGTCAAATATCATGCTCTGTCCCCCCATTAATCAGTATAAGATGATCTTACTGTTTATAACCCCTCAATTATTCCTTTTTGAATTCCTTTGTTTCCTTCTATGCTTGCTCCCCGTCAATTATTTACTACTCTCGGATACTTAACTGACTATCAATATCTGGTGGCTAGGTCCAGATACCTCTTTTTTACTATGCAGAGAAATTGGGTTTAAATACGGATGAGTTTCAGAATCGATTCAGTTTTTTATTTAAAAGGCCTTCGTACACTGGATCTTTCATTTAATGAAATTGAAGATGTGAGGGTATTAAATGAGCTGCCTAAGTTGGAATATGTTAACCTCATCGTGAACAGACATCTCTCACGAAGAGACATCATACTCCTGGAGGAACGATATCCTGTACTCTCAGAATTATGATCTACTAATCAGACAGTTCCTGTAAAAAAGCATTCAGGATTTCTTTTCTGGTAAAAGCCATTTCCATTCCGGCAGCGACAATCCCTTTCATTACTTTTCGAGGCAATAACAGGAGAAATTCCCTATTTGTAATGCTCTTCTCAAACATTTTTTTGGCAAGGATCAGGTTTTCACTCAAGCCATCCGTTCCTATCTGCCGGTAAATGAACAAAGACAAGGGTGAGTTTTGCAGGTCAAAACTGGATGCGCTGGCCCGTCCGAAGGTCAGAAGATTAAATAAATCCTGATCAATAGTCACGGAAGGATTCTCTTTCACTTCTGGAAGGAGGTCGGAGATTTGACCGTTGCAGGAATCGATCTTCATATCTCCCATAAACAACTCCATAGGAGCATCGCCCCCACTGATATCTGCCAGAGAAGTAAGAACTGCCGATGCAAGAAGTTTGATACCCAAATATTTTCTAGCCATTGTAATGTTTCTCTCAGCCAGGACTGTCATCCTCTGAAGTTCTTCATCTGGAGGAGTTCCTTTATAGGAACTAAAAACGGTTAAAGGGTCCAGAAAGTATAGAAAGGCTTCCATCTTTTTCAAGGCCAGGCAGTAATTATTTATTGTATAACTCCCCTTCATTCTTAAGGAAGGATTGGTTTCGGGAAGTAATTTCCATGTAATATCCAGAAAAAGAGCGACATCTTCTTCACAAAAATTCCAGACATCTCGATTGGCAACGGTGACTGCTGATTTTACGGCATACTCAATTTCGGATTTTGTCAATTTCAGGCTGAATTGATTGCAGGTATTTATTAGATTTCTTTCCAAAAGCATGGAAGGAGTGTTTCCTTTCTCATCGATTTTCCGGAAGGGTATGGTTTGTTCAATACAGGCGGTCGTAATAAGGAGATCCTTATCAGCTACCAATCCTTCAAGAAGCAGATTCATAACCAGGGCGCTTAAAAACTCATTCATCCCATTAAAGGGAGACAACAATTGTCCGACCTTAAAACCGAAAACACAGAGACAACCCCAGAACGCCCTGTCGTTAACATTGACATTTTCAATAAGAGAAATATTACTGTTTTTAATAACGATGTAAGGGGCTATCAATTTATCGATATCAGGGGAAAATCCCTGGTCGACCTGAAAATAAACAATATCATGAAACAATGCTGCCAGTGTAATATAGGGATCTTCAGGGCTGGCCAGGTCAAAAATATGTTCGGGGGTATGAAAACTCCTTTCCTGAGCACTCATGGCTCTGTTGATCATTACCCCGATCCTTTCCAATTCTGACAAAGGAATATCCACATTTAAGTCTTCTACGACCTTCTGCAGCAGTCTGATGGTTCTATGAACCGTGCTTTCACCCACATTCTGCCTCCTTATGATAGATTGCCTGATTGCAATAAATATAGGCAACACTCTCAGGGTTCTGAATGGCGAAAACGACTGTTACAGCTCCAATCAATAGTCCAATAATAAATTTGATCAATCTAAATCCTCTCTTTGATATATATTTGAAGTTTAACCGGGTTTAAGCCAGTATCCCCTCTTCCAGAATGTTTTCTCTGGCATCACGCACCATCCGGTAGGCTTCTGCGGCAACACGCATGTCCGCCGCCGAAGGATCCCCGGGGGCGTCAGCAGCCCGTAGGACTGCCTGGGCCTTGTTGAGGGTCGCGCGGGGATTTCCTGGAACAGGACTCATATCCACCTTAATGCCGCCTCCGACAGCGTAGACCGCACCGTCCGGACCCCGATGTGTCGTCAGCTGGACACCGGAAGCAGCAGCCCCTCCCAGGCTCATCAGGTGGGCTTTTTCGTGGGCTCTGACCTCACGATCTCTGACTGCGGCTTCATCAGAGGATTTCAGCAGGTAGTCTGTACCGGAGATCGGTATGCCCTCTGCGCCCTTTGTACTTCCCGGGACTGGCTTTTCTTCAGACTTCGGGGTGTGACGCATGATCAGAACCTGCTCGGTTCTGGTCTCTTTTGACCCTGGAAGAGGATGTCGTCCGGGGATCACCGGACCCATACCGTAATCATTAGCGATGCGCATATCTACATTGTAATATTAGAATCAGTCAGATTCAACTTCAGTTGGCATTCAGTGAATTGCCGATAACAGGAGTTTGCGGGGTGGGAATCGGAATCCTGGTGGGCAAATAGAAATCTGAAAAGGAGCCGGTCTATTGGGCCTGCTCTTTCCAGATCAGTCTCTTCCCGGTGACCGGATCCGTTTCCTTTATCGGGACTGAGGCCGCCCGCTCTGCTGCAGCCGCATATTCAGCCTCCTCTCCCCGCAATAAATCGACCGTAGATCCCGCAACATAGGCGCCAACACAGTAAAAATCTCGGGACTGGCGGATATTAAAATGGCCCGTCCCGGCGGGAAGCAGTACAGCATCCCCGGCCTGGACCATCAGCTTCGGGCCGGAGGGACCACCGAGCTGCAGTTGGGCCTCTCCGGCATAGAACCCGAGCACCTCATGGGCGGTTGAGTGGAAATGATGGAATGAGTAGACTCCGTTGCGCCATTGCTGGGGCCAGTTGTTGCTGGCAAAAAGTTCCTCGAATAGTTCTGCTGATACTTCGTTTTTGCCGAAGACTCCCTTATAGAGCAGCACGGGACAGGCGCTGTTCGGAAAGGGGGGATGGGCGGGAATACTAATTTCTTCTACCTGCATGGAGATAGTATACTCCTGGTTTTACTTCCGTAAAAGAGGTTCCCGATTATCCTTTTTCTATCGGGAGCGACAGTTCCAGGTGATTATATGGCGGTGAAAGACCTAATAGATTTTATTTTCATTCTGAAGAGACAATCGTTATTTTCTCCAAAGTAAAAACTGCCGCATCCCATAGAATAATGCCAGACCAACCCCGGAATCAGTTGAGAAATAAATATATCAGTAAGTTTGTAAAGGATATGAAGAAATAGAAGGTTGTTTATTGATATCCCAAAATAGATACAATAGTGATGATTATTGTGTTATAAACCACTATCTAGGAGAAGAAATGGACAGGCAAACCCTGGTAAGGCAATTTTGTACTCCTCCACCACAGGAGGAGATCCCATTTGATCGAAAAGCCTTCGCTCATGCACAGGTTCAGGAAATTGTTTTTGAAGATAGAGTATTAAGAGCTTATTCATTGGGAACCGGCAGGGATGTACTGTTAGTTCATGGATGGGGTTCCCGGGCAAGCCATATGGCATTGCTGGCACGGTTTCTGGAAAGTAAGGGGTTTCATGTTCTGGTATTTGATGCTCCAGCCCATGGAGATTCTAAAAAATCAGACAGGACAGATGTGTCCAGTATGTTTGAATTCGGCAGAGCGATTGCCTGTGTTGCAGAAACACTGAATGATCTATTTGCAGTGATAGGACACTCCCTGGGAGCCCTTGCCGCCGGGTTTGTAGCAGCTGGAACAGGACAGTTCTCACAGTATCAAATTTCTACAAAGAACCTTGTTCTCATAAGTGCCCCTGAGAATCTATCAACAGTTCTGAAGAATTATTGTAAAAATAGAAATGAGATGACCACCCTTGATGATCTGACTAAGGGTTTAGAAGACGCATTTAATTTCAAAGTTGATGATTACCATTTATCATCAGCTGTAAGCCAGATAAATGATCCCATACTGATCGCTCACGATAAGCTGGATGAAGAAATTCCTGTTTCTGATGCCCATTCTCTGAAGGAATCTAATGTAAATGCTGACCTGAAATTGACGAATGGTTTGGGTCATAACAAGATATTGGCAAGCCGGGGAATGTTTCAATCGATCTTTGATTTTTTATCATAGGACAAAGCAATGGGTTACGCGACTCTAAGATGAAATTCCTATTCTCCAGCCTTTCTGCCTCGAGGTTTCAATATCATGGAGAACACTATTCCATATTTCCTACCCAGTTGAATCCCTCTCGATAATACTGCAGCTCATGAGCATATCGTGTTTTTCAGGTATGTATTTCTTTTCAATCATATCCAGCATTATGTTTGCTGCCGAACGTCCGATTTCAAAAAGCGGCAGGTTCACAGTGGTAAGTTTCGGACGGCAGACATCGGCAATTTCTCTATTGTCAAAGCCAACAAGATCAAGTTCTTTACCTATTTCAATCCTGTTTTGATTGCAGTAATCTATAACTCCAATGGCAATTAAATCGTTATGTGCAAAGATAGCAGTAGCACCAGCTTCAATCAATCTTTGAGTATTCTGGTAGCCATGCTCTCTCTCCCATTCTCCGAAAGATGTTAGATTTGGATTATAGGGAATATTTGATTCGTAAAGAGCTTCCTGAAACCCCAGCAGCCGGTTGTTTGTATGCAAAGAGTTTATATCTCCCGCAAGGACTCCAATGTTCCTGTGTCCTTTGGAAATCAGGAATTCAGCAACTTTTTTTGCTGCCTCCCGGTCATTATAATTCACTGATGGGATATCTTGTTCTTCACTGAAACAGTACATGCATACAAAGCGAATATCGTCCTGTGGTTTCAAGTATGCTACGGCGTGGCTATGACAGCCAACATACAGGATTCCGTCAACCTGTTTGGAAAGCATATCATCAAGGACTGACTGAACAAGCTGTTCTTTCTCCTTTGCATAAATGGGGTTATGGCCGAATCTTTTATTGAAACGGAGATTTCCAAGGATGTAGTGGTAATCCCGTTCATCACAGCTGACACCGATTCCATCAACGATCTTTGGTGTATTGAATACGGTGAGGTCTTCAGTAATGATTCCAAGAGTCCGGCTGTTTCCAGTCTTCAAATGCCTGGCGTTCAGGTTGGGTCTGTAATTCAGTTCTTTTGCAACTGCCTGAACTTTTTTCTGTGTCTTTGTGCTAACCCCTGACTGTCCGTTTAATACTTTAGATACAGTTGCTATTGATACGCCGACTTTTTCCGATATCTCTTTAATTGTTGCCAATAGACTTCCTCAATTGAATCACAGGATTGTTTTGATTTTTTAAACCTAACTTTATTAAACGTTTACTTATTTTAAACTCACCATCTGAGGGTTTCAACTGAAAAAGAAGAAAAACCTGCAATATTTAATAAAAAAAGACATTTACAAAAATAAAAACCGGGTGTAATGTAAATTAAATATTAAACGTTTAATATAAATGTTGGTCATACCGCCTTGTGTTGCAATTAGTATGAAACGTTTAACAATCTAGGAGAGTCTTTATGCAGAAGGGATATTTTCATTCATTGCCATTGAGCACAATAACAATTCACGATCCCTTATTCAGTCACTATGTTCAGATCATTTCTGATTCAGCTATACCCTACCAGTGGGAAATCCTTAACGACCGGATAGAGGGTGTGGAACGATCTCACTGTCTGGAAAATTTCAGAATTGCCGCCGGAGAAAAGAACGGAAACCACTATGGCACTGTCTTTTTGGACTCTGATGCCTACAAATGGCTTGAAGCAGTTGCCTACTGTATTGAAAGTGGAAATGGTGATCACCTCATTGAAAACGCTGACAAATTGATCGATATAATTGCAAATGCTCAGCAGCAGGATGGTTACCTGAATACCTATTTTACAATAAAGTATCCCGACAAACGCTGGACTAACCTTCTGGAAGGTCACGAATTATACTGTGCCGGCCACTTGATCGAAGCGGCAGTTGCTTATTATACGGCAACCGGTAAAAAGATTTTATTAGATACGGCATGCCGCTTTGCAGATTTAATCAGTCAGACCTTCGGCCCGGAAGAGGGCCAGCATCCCGGCTACCCGGGACATCAGGAAATAGAACTGGCTTTGGTCAAACTTTACAGGATAACTCAGAAGTCTTCTTATCTTGATACAGCAAAGCATTTTATATCTCAAAGAGGTCATGAAGATAATTATTTTTATGAAGAGATAGAGAGGCGTGAAGGGAAGGGGATATTTCCGGAATTTTCAAATTATAATCTCAAGTATTCCCAGACACATATGCCTCCTGTACAGCAGGATTGTATCGAAGGGCATGCCGTTCGTGCCATGTACATGTGTTCTGCCATGGCTGATCTGGCTCAGGAGTGCGGGGATGCGGATTTAGCAAATGCTGCTGGCAGACTGTGGAGCAGCACAACAGAAAAGCGTATGTATATCACTGGTGGCGTGGGATCATCAGGTTTTTTAGAGCGTTTCACTGTTGATTATGACCTGCCTAGTGACACAACCTATTGTGAGACCTGTGCTTCTGTCGGCCTGATGATGTTCGGACAGCGTATGGCATCTCTTACTGGAAACGCCTCCTATTATGATATTGTGGAAAAGGCCCTTTTCAATACGGTTCTGGCTGGAATCAGTGCCGATGGGCGACAGTACTTTTATGTAAATCCCCTTGAAGTCTGGCCGGAAAACTGCCTTGCCTCAACATCGATGGGTCATGTAAAACCAGTCAGACAGGATTGGTACAGTGTCGCCTGCTGTCCTACGAATATTGCCCGGACTCTGGCCTCTCTTGGACAATACATATATGCAAGCGATGGTCATGCTCTGTTTATTAACCAGTTTATATCTTCCAGTATTACTCTGCAGGAAAATGACAATTCTGTTCGGATGGATGCTGATCTGTTTAAAAAAGGCAGTGTCACAATCACAGCTGATTCCGCCGTCAGAATCCATGTCCGGATACCCCGGTATTTCAAGAACGTGGCATATCAAATCAATGGCAGGGATGTATTTCCGGAAACTGTAAATGGATACGCCTGTCTGGAACTTCCAGAAGGCGGGGCAGTCGTGATCGGTGCCAGTGTTGAACCGGTCTGGATCTCATCAAACGATGAAGTCCGGGCCAACTCAGGAAAAGCCGCATTAACATACGGCCCTCTTATCTACTGCCTGGAAGAAACAGATAACAGGAAAAATCTGGCATCCTTCTACATCAATCCTGAATATCCTGTTCGCAGAGCAGAAGAAATGATCCAATTGCCCGGAGAACTGCCGTTTCTTGAGTATGAGGGAGTCAGAATTGAAAACGGAGTGTCCCAATTGTACGGATCTCCGGATTACAGAATCATACCGGAAAAAATCAGGGCCGTGCCCTACAGCTTGTGGTGCAACAGAACTCCTGGTGAAATGATTGTGTGGCAGAAGGTTCGAATTTAAATAGGGGATATACAGCCAATAGGGTTGTAGTATTATACATTTTATGAGTGGAGGAAATCATGAAAAAGAGAGTATTAGCTGTTCTGCTGCTAATGAGCGTCGTTCTGATCAACGGTCTGTTTGCTGCTGGAAAACAGGATGCCGGTGGGAGTACAGATGGAAAAGTGAATGTCATTTATTCCTTCTGGGGAACCCCGGATGAAGGTAAGGCAGTACAGTCTGTTGCTGACAAATTCAATGGAGAACAGGACCGTATTGAAGTTGAGGTTATGTCGATAAACCACGATTCATATGTCACGAAACTCAACACGATGGCTGTTGCCAAACAGCTTCCTGACTGCGGTATCATGAGTGAAGCCGGTGTTCTTCAGTTTGCTGAAAGCGGATTGCTGGCCGATGTTTCAGGAATGTATGGACCAAATGATTCAAAACCTCTGGATAGTCTTACATTCAAGTATGACAACAAACCCATTGCCTATTCTGCAGCCAATGAAATCCTGCTGATGTACTACAACAAAGACATGTTCGACAAAGCCGGGGTTGCCTATCCACCAAGTGCTGCGGAGAAAGCCTGGACATGGGATGAATTTGTCGAGACAGCGAAACTTCTAACATTTGATTCAAAAGGCAACAATGCCAAGTCTGCAAACTTTGATGCAAACAGTATCGTTCAGTATGGAATTATGGTCGAAAACCTCACCTGGCAGTTGGAAACCTGGTGCTTGAGCAACGGTGGAGGCTTCTTCAACAGTGATGGTTCAGACATTGCAATCAGCAAACCTGCTTCCATTGAAGCTATTCAGAAAATCGCAGATCTATACCTCGTTGATAAGGTTGCCCCCCTGTCTGTAGGTCTGACTGATGATGGTGTTCAGAGATCACTTATCGCGGGTACCTGTGCTATGACAACCAACGGTCAATGGAATATCGGAACCTGTCTGGCTTCTGCCAGGGACGAGGGGCTGAACTATGGTGTAGCTGTTCTTCCATATATGAAAGAGAAAGTGACAATTTGTACCGGTGGACCCAATGTTGTTTTCAGTCAGAGCAAACACCAGGCTGAGGCTATGGAATGGGTGAAGTGGTATGCTAAGGAAGAAAACAGCTGGAATCTCATAGAACTGGGTATCTGGATGCCGGTACTGGAAGAATGGTACACCGATGAAGCGAAGACTCACAAATGGGTTGATAATCCGAATTTCCCTCCCTATGATGAGTACAAATCTGCAGTCGTTGATTATGCTTTGAATTATTCAAGATCCGCAGCCTGGTACTATGTAAACAATACTGTTGATTTCAATACTTTGTTGGGGTCTCTGCTGGGTGATGTCTGGGTAGGTAATAAAACAGCCAAAGAGGTCATCTCTGAAAAGGCGGATGCACTGCGCAGCGCCTATCAGTATGGCGGTTAAGGCTTCTGATTTCATACTTTTTTGAATACAGGGGAACGGTTGGACTTCCATCGTTTCCCTGTACTATCATGTCAACTCAGGAAGAACTGTATGCTACAAATTAAAAAAAGTAATAGATCAAGTCGCCTGCAGATGAGAAAGCAGGAATCCAGAACAGCCTATCTCTGCTTACTGCCGGCCATTATAGGTCTGGTTTTTATCACATATCTGCCCCTCTTAAGCGCTTTTATTCTTGGTTTTTTTAAATGGGGTAAGGGAGCAATTGTTCCGGTATTCATAGGCCTTGATAATTATAAACGGCTTTTTACTTCTGATCCTTATTTTCTGGATTCCATTAGAGTCACGGTCTATTTTTCTATCCTGGCAGTGATCGGTTGTCTTATTTTCTCCCTCTTTATTGCTATTCTTTTGAACAGAAAAGTTCCCGCCCGAGGATTTTTCAGGGCTGTTTTCTATCTTCCCTATATCCTGCCTTCCATTGCAGTATATATAGGATGGTCCTGGCTTTATGAATCGAATTTCGGTCTTTTCAACTATATCCTCACTCTCCTGGGGGTTAGTAAAATCCAGTTTTTAGCCGATTCAAAATATGTCATTCCCTCCCTGGCCCTTATTGCGGTATGGCTGTCAGGCAATCTCATTGTTATTTTTTTAGCGGGACTTCAGAATGTTCCCCGGGTCTATTATGAAGCTTCGGAAATAGACGGTGCAAACGGATTTCAGAGGTTTCTTCATGTGACATTGCCCTCGATGACACCCATCATATTCTACAATCTTTTGATGTCTCTTATAATCAATATGCAGATTGTCGTACCTGCCCTTGCCCTGACAAATGGTGGTCCGGGAACGTCTTCAACTTTTATCACCTATCTAATGTACCGCTATGCCTTTATCAGCAATCAACTAGGTTATGCCTGTTCCATCTCCTTTATCTTTTTCATCATCATCGCCGTGTTCACACTTATACTGTTTGCAACCAGCAAAAGCTGGATTTACTACGAAGGAGACGAATAAGAATGGCTGTAAAATCAAGGGGGAGCCATGGCCGTCAGGAATGGAGAATGAATTCTTCAGCATTTGTAATTTTAGTCATTCTGACTGCTGTCGTCATGTTGCCCATATGGTGGATGTTCCGCTCAAGTTTGATGACCAACACCGAATTATATGCTTTTCCACCGGCCTTCTTTCCGAAGAACTGGTTATTTAAAAATTATGTCAAAACATTGGAGTACTTCCCATTCTGGAAATATCTGCGTAATACAGTGATGATTATCTTTCCCTCTTTACTGGGAGGAACTGTAACAGCAACAATGGCGGGTTATGCCTTTGCCCGGTTGCGTTTCCGTGGAAAAGACTTTTTGTTCTCACTCTGTGTGGGGTCAATGCTGCTGCCGCTGATGGTCACCCTGGTTCCTCTTTATACAATGTGGACCAGAGGATTCCATCTCGTTGACAGCTATCTGCCCTTGATCATCCCCCATTTCTGCGGGGGGGGAGCTTTTAATATTTTCCTGATTCGCCAGTTCATCAGAAGTATTCCGAGAGAATTGGACGAAGCGGCAACAATAGATGGAGCCAGTTATTTTAGAATCCTGGTCAGTATTATAATGCCGGCCATTAAATCGGCTATGATTGTTGTGTCTCTTCTCCTGTTTATTTTCCTCTGGAATGATCTGCTGCATCAAATGATCTATATCAATTCCCAGGATAAATTTACTATAGCCGTCGGCCTTTCTCAGTTCAAGGGGTCATTGGGTTCTGACTGGTCAATGATCATGAGTGCAACCTGCATTTCCTTTGTTCCCGGAATCCTCTTCTACCTTGTCGGTCAGAGGTATTTCGTTGAAGGTATTGTCATGACTGGTTTGAAAAATTAGAGGTATAAGGATGAAGGACAGAATCATTGTTCATAAAGAGTACAGGATTTACAGCCGGCTCTTCCGTTCCTTATATTGATGCAGCAGCCGTATACAATGAAGAGGATGGATGTCTCTCCTGCTTTATTGTAAACAGAGACATTGAATCCCAGCGGGAACTGGAAATGGTTCTGGAACATTTCAATCCCCTTGCCATTGATCAGAAGTTCATTATGCAACATAGGGATTCAAAGGCCGGAAACAGCGCTGAACTTCCCGAAGAAGTGATTCCGGCTGTTTCAAAAGTGTTTTCTCTCCAGGGCAATGTGCTTCATGGCGGACTCCTTTTCAGAAAAAAACAGGGTACCAGCCCTTCCTATCTGCTGAAAGGCCCACCGTATACCTCAGCGGAGACACTCTATAAACATATTCAAAAAAGAAATTATTAAAGAGAATAAAGCCTGATTTCATCATCGCCAATGGCGATGGTGCCAGAATGAAGCTTCTTGGAAAGATCACAATGATCATCTTTTCTATACAATATTGGTTTATCTTTGAATAGATTTCATACACAATGAAATATTGTTAAAAGGTTAAATCAAGCTATGGAGTTATGCAATGACAAAATTCGATGCTTTTTTTGCTTCGGTTTACTGGAATCGCTATGCCGGAATTGATTTTACCCAGAAATCACTCGGAGATCCTGCCATTCAGATAGAACATCAAAGGCGCCGTCAGCTTCACTGCATAGAGAAATGGGAAATTTTGGGCATACCAATATGTTTGGCCGATAAGCAGAATGCAGGAACTATACCAGCTGTGGTTTCTGGCTATGGTGTAGCCACAATCTCCATGATATTCGGGTGTAAGGGTATATTCACCGAAGGGCTTGATCCCTATGCGGAATCCCTCAATCTCACTGATAAGGCCATAATGGCTTTAACGCCTCAAACTGACTATAGCCGCAATCCCGTTATGCAGGACCTTGAATCTCAGGCAGCCTGGCTGGTGAAGACCCATGGTAAGGCATGCATTAACATCAATATGCAGAGTGTACCGAATATCGCCTTCAAACTGCGTGGGGATCAACTGATGTTTGATTTTTATGACAATCCTGAGATTGTCCATAAGCTGCTTGATTATGTACAGCAGTCATGGATCAATATCCGGTCCTATATCAGCCGGATCAATGAAAAAAACCATTGTCCCGATGACGGTGGGATGATCTCCCTTGATAACTGCACAGTGGCTCTGATCTCTCCAGATATTTATCGTACTTATTTTCTTCCCTATGATATCAAAACCGCAGCCCGGTACAGCAGTATTTACGGAGTGCATCATTGCGGAGCCAATATGCATTTATTTTCAGATTACTATGGACAGCTGGGAGAGGGTATATGGTTTGACATTGGCTATGGTTCGGATGTGAAGTCCTGCATGAGCAGCCTGAAAACCGGAGAGAAAATGCCCTTCTGGAGTGTTCGATACGGTCCGGCAAAACTGAGAAGTGCAGATCCTGAAGAGATCCGAAGGGAACGGGATGTTCTGGCAGCCTGCGGAGTCGATACCGTGCTTTGCGTCGGTGTTGATCCAGACACCCCGGATGAAAACCTGCAAGCTCTATTAATTCCCTGATGATTATATGATAAACTTGATCTCTCCATAGGGAATAGAACAAGTTGCTGTACTCAGGATTGAGGTATCAGTAAAGTCTTGTTGAGATTAAGGGAATAATGAAATGAAAGAAAATTTAGAATCTATCAAGCCTGATAGACCCCATATAATAACTTCTGAGATTGATGCCATAAGCTTCTACCGTAAAATGGATACACCGGCAACTGTCGTCGAGATGCTTGCCGGCAGGTATGTTCTGATTGAAGAATTCTATAGTAACGGTCTGCAGGTCTTATCAGAACTGAAACGGAACCTCCAGCTCAGATACCGGGATCAGAGTTTTCAGGGACAGCGCGACTACCGGTCCGCCTTTCGGGAAGCCTCGCATCGACTCCTGCTGAAAGTGAAAGACAATGAGCTCGTCGTGCGCAAATGTCCCAATATTGGCTGGCTGAAAATATTATACCCTGATGTCGCTGATTTTTTTATATCCTTTCCAGAAGTTCAGGGGCTGAATAGCTCATGGCAGTGGTACCAGAAGGGGGTTGAAATTAATGTCCTGAAATTATCTCTTCACCCCTTTTATGGCACATATTTTCCGACACGATTTGATCATCTGCTTCTCTTTGATAAATGGTTGAAGGCATACAAAGGACCCAGAAACCGGGCCATTGATATCGGTGTCGGTAGTGGTGTGTTAACATTTCAATTAATCCACAGCGGCTTTCTGAATATTTTTGCTTCTGATACAAATAAAAATGCCATCATCGGGGTCTCTCAGGAAAGTCTCCGCCTGGGAATGAATAAAAAAATCAATCTCAGCCTGGGGGATCTATTCACCGATTGTGATTTTATGGCGGATCTGATTGTCTTTAATCCTCCCTGGTTAATAGCGAAACATAAACTGGAAGAGGGTATTGATAAAGCCATATATTATGAGAAAGAACTGTTTCCTCGTTTCTTTGAACAAGCCAAAAAACATCTGGCTCCAGAGGGGAAACTGGTCCTGCTCTTTTCAAATCTGGCTCAGGTCATAGGAGAAAATAACCTTCATCCAATTAGTGAAGAACTGGAAAGGCATGACCGTTTTTCAAAAGAACTACAGCTTCAAAGGAATGTAAAACAAGCATCAACAAAAACAAAGCGGACAGACTCCCGGAGCAATGAGAAGGTTGAATTATGGATTTTGACGCATAAAGGGAAATAACATTGAGTAATGGTATAAATGATATAGTGAGAAAAATTATTGAATTCAGAGATGAGAGAAATTGGTCTCAATTTCATAGTGTGAAGGATCTTCTCATCGGCTTAAATATTGAGCTTGGTGAACTCCAAGAGCTCTTTTTATGGAAGAGTGACTCTGAAGTAGAAAATGTTGATAAGGAACGTATTGAAAATGAAGTTGCAGATATTGCCATTTTTCTGATCTATATCTGCAGGCACTTTGACATTGATCTACTCAATGCTATTACAGAGAAAATAGAGATCAATTCAAAAAAGTATCCAGTTGAGAAAAGTCGTAATAGTCATAAAAAATATAATGAATTGTAATGTTTCATGAGAACTCTGTTATGAGTCATTCTTATATTGGTATGCCCCTTAAATGAAAAAAATATCTGTCAATAAGAAAACTCTTTATGTTGTTGAATCCCATAATCAGGTTCTGGAAGCCTGGGAATCCTGTACAAGGCAGAATGTTTTTTCCCTGGATTTCCATACCGACAGCAGAGAAGCCTTTCAGAATTACTCCTATTGGAAAGCAGATAGCGAAATAAAATCTGGTTTATACAGGGACCATGAAAAAAGAAAAAAAGAGATAATTGATCAGAAAATCAATCAGTATCTTGAAAAAGAGATCACCATAAAGCAGATCAATGATAATTTGAAAAATGACGAACATCTGGATTTTTCTGTCCGTGTTGATATGATTGATACGGTTTTTATTTTATCCAAAAACAGCAATGCATCAAGTTCCAATCCCAATGTCTATATCATCGACGGCCGGAATAATTACAGGAATCAAAGAATCCTGGAGTACTCGCCTCCCTGTATTCCTGGTTGCGAAAAATCCATTCATGATGAAAAATGCCGATATATGAGAGCCGATTCCTCCCTTGAAGATTTTGTTCTTGATACAGCCATCGCCCGGGCCAAAAATTTCAAGAGTTCCTTTTTCGAGAACTACATTCTGGATATTGACTGCGATTTTTTTAATACTGAAAAGAGTCTCTATCCTGAGAACTTTGAGACTTTCAAAAAACTGATCAGAGAGTCCGATTTTATTACGATTGCCCTGGAGCCTGAATGTGTTAAAATTTGCCTCCTCGAGGGCTGTCGGCTGAACAGCGAAATCATTTTATCCAGATTGATCACTATCATTGAAGAGTCTCAAATATAAAATTGTTAGCCCGGGAAACTGAACAGCCTATAACAAGGATTCTGTTGTTCTCATTACCTGAATATTAAAATCAGCCGTGATCTTGTCTCCGATTGTAAAGAGACTGTTCCCGTTGCTCTTTAGTTTGGCTTCCCATGCAAAAGGGGTCATTTCAATCAGGTTTTGATATGTTTCACCATGATCAAAGCACAGGTCAAAATGTAATTTTTTCTCTGAAATTAGTGTAAACCCCATCAGTTCTTTAGGGGGATCATGTTGTCTTGCTTCCCTGTAAATCTTCTCTTTGAGCTCATAGAGGTGATTCGGTCCAGGCAATACCCGGATAAAACAGCCCTGCTTTTTTAAAATCCGAAGAATTTCCAAAGCCTTGACTGGTGAAAATATAGAATAGACGGCAACACAGCTATTGTCAGATAGAGGAATATTTGCACTGCTTGCAACAGCAAAATCAGATTTAATTTTAATGTCCTTTTTAGCTCCGGCGGCAGCCAGTTTTACACCCTTTTTAGCAATATCTATCCCTTTATATTGAAAAGAAGAACCCAGGGAATTGGAAAGCACTCTCAAGTAGTGTCCTTCACCGCAACCACAATCGAGGATTGTTCCTTTACTGATCCCATTCTCACTCAAGTAGAATTTGAATAATTGGACTATTTCATCTTGAAGTGGTTTAAAGTAGTTCCCTTCAAGAAACGACGATCTGGCCATAAGCATTTTATCGTTATCACCAGGGTTTTTACTTGATTTTTGATTGGCCAGGAGCAGGTTGGAATAACCCTGTTTTGCTATATCAAAAGTATGATTGTTCTCGCATTTATAATAGGATGAGAATTCCTGCAGCGGTAATCTACATTTCGGACAGGCCCAGTTCAAATGATCTCCTAACAAAGTACAGTGCTCTTGCACCCGGTACGGTCCTATCATAAATATTTTATTCGGTATCATCAAGGATGGATCATTCTCTTCCTTATTTGAATGATATACTTCGTCATATGGAGACATCTGATGTAGACACTCGCTCTTATAATAGAATCAGACAATCTCAAGGACTGGTGACTCCTCCATAACCTCGATTTAGTGAAGGGTAACACCATCTTCTTACTCATCGTCTGAATATCCTGAAGTATTTTGAGGCGATTTTGAAATCGGTTTCTTTGCGCAGACGGGTGCAGTTTTTTGTGATAATTCATAAAACAAGAATTGACAACTCCTAATTTCTGCTATATTCTAAAGGTGCGGACACGTGCACGCACCTTTTTGATAAATCGATATAAAGGAGAATTTTTATGAAAAGATCAAAACAAAGTTTTATTTCCCTACTCTTGTTCATAGTCCTGGTGGGCATTTTAGCCGGTTGCAGCAAAAAGCAGGAGGTATCAGAATCTCAGACGGCTGAACCCATAGTCCTCTCATTCTGGAATGGTTTTACTGGACCTGATGGAGAGATCCTGAAAGAGATCGTGGACAGGTTTAATAAGCAGGAGAACGGGAACATTCAAATCGTCATGGATATCATGGGATGGGATGTACTCTCCCAGAAACTACCTCCTTCTATTGCCACGAAAACAGCGCCGGATATGGCCCTGCTCATTGGTGATTGGATTTCCCAGTACATTGCCACAGGCTCTGTTCAGAAAATGGATGATTTTTGGGATATCACGGGGCTGGAATCATCGGCATACCTGCAGAATGTACTTGATCTGGGCATATATAATGATAGTTACTACTCCATACCGATGCAGTTTAACTTGATCTATCTTTTCTGGAATAAACAACTTTTCAACGAAGCTGGTCTCGATAGTAATATGGCTCCCGCCACGATGGAAGAACTGGCAGATTATGCACGCCGTTTGACAGATTCCTCCAAGGGGCAATTCGGTCTTGGTCTACCCATAAAGGGAGCTCCTCAGTACTGGACTTCATTCTTCTGGAACAACGGTGGTGAACTTTTTGACCTAGAAGCAGAAAAATCGGCTTTATACTCCCCTCAAAACATTAAGACCCTCTCATGGATGCAGGATCTTGCCGTGAAGGATAAAGTGACACCTCTGGGCGCCACAGGGGGGGAGATGGAAAACCTGTTTATGAGTGGTAAATTGGCCATGTATATCAATGGACCCTGGATGATCAATGGCATAAAGAGCAATAACATTGACTTTGGAGTCTCTGTAGCACCGAAGGGAAGCTCTCGTCATGAGGTGATCGGAGGGAACATTGGATTTATTATTCCCTCAAGTACCTCAGAAGAAAAGAAGATGGCTTGTTATGAGTTTATGAAATACTGGTTATCCGATGAAGTCCTCAAGGAATGGAGCCTTAAAAATGGTTTTCCTGTATGGTCTAAAGCAGTTCTCAAGGATGAAGCGATTCAGGCGGATCCTATACTGGGAACAATCTCACCCTTAAGTTCACTGGGCCGAGCCTACAATCCTACGGCGTTTGAAGGAATCAGTGCTTTGGATGCAGATGCTTTGTGGCCGATGATGGAATCTGTTCTTTCCGGGGACGTTGATCCAGAATCTGCCTTAAAGAAGGCGTCTGAGAAAATTGACTCCATATTTGCTGAATACTGAGAAAGAAATGGAACCTGAGAGAGTTCTGAAATCTCTCAGGTATATTTTATCATTGGAGTAATTATTTTCATGTTTGATAAATATGTCACTCGCTTCCTGTTGAAGCAACAGGTTGCCGCATACGTTTTAATACTGCCTTCTCTTGCCATTATCTCCATTTTCTACCTTATTCCGCTGTTTGCTTCATTTGCTATGAGCTTTATGAAAATGGATATATTTCTTCAGAATATTACTTTTACCGGAGCCGCTAATTATCAGAAAATTTTAGGGGATGAGAGATTCTGGAATGCCCTGAAGAATACACTTTATTTTACGGTTCTGGAGATTCCATTGCAGATCGGCCTCTCCCTCTTCCTGGCGCTATATGTCTCTAAGGTTTCTCCCTTTCGTCAGGGTATTAGAACGGCTCTATTCATTCCGGTGATCTGTTCCATGACAGCCATGGGTATTCTTTGGTCCCTGCTGCTAGATCCGTCAATAGGCTTTTTCCCCCATCTCTTGAAGATGGCGGGAATGGAAAGTGTTAATTTTCTTAAGAACAAGGCAAGCGCGATGCCTGCGGTTGTTATTATGTCTGTCTGGAAAAATTTTGGTTTATCCATGGTGATCCTTGTGGCGGCAATTCAAAGCGTACCCCTACAGTTATATGAAGCGGCCAAAATAGATGGAGCCGGACTCTGGCAGAGGCTGTTTTCCATCACAGTACCATCGATCCTTCCAGCTTTAGGATTTTGCATCATAACAAACACTATCGATTGCTTGAAAGTGTTCGATCAGGTGTATGTGATGACCCAGGGAGGTCCTCTGTTTCGAACTGAAACCATTGTGCAATACATCTATAATAGAGGATTCCGGATCGCGCCCTTCAACCTTGGATATTCTTCCGCGATTGCTCAGATTCTGCTTGTTTTGATTGCGGCTATGACTCTCTTGATTTACACACGATTTATAAAACAGGAGAAAAACTGATGAGTCTAAAACATGGAAGGATGAAAAAAGCATTCACCTGCTTCTCGGCAATTCTCATGATTCTACTGACTCTTGTGATGTTGGTACCACTATTCTGGTTCTTTCTTTCATCATTGAAACCAGCTGGCGAAATCATTCAGTATCCACCCACTTTTTTCCCGGCAAAGACGACTCTTGATCATTACTTTACCGTCTGGGACAGCATCCCTTTGTTCCGTTATACCCTGAATACTCTCGTGTTTGCCGGAGGTGTGACCTTTTTTTCATTGATATTTGATTCAATGGCCGGATATGCCTTTGCAAGACTTCACTTCAAATATAAGAAGACCCTTTTCTACATAATTCTGATAACAATGATGATCCCCTTTCAGGTCATTATGATTCCACTTTTTGTTGAATCATACCTTATGGGGATACTGGATACCTACCAGGGCCTTATCCTTCCCCGGGCTTCCAGTGCATTTGGAATATTTTTGATGTACTCCTTTTTTATCACCCTCCCACGGGATTTGGAGGAGGCGGCCCGCATTGACGGTCTGGATGAGTACCGGCTCTTTTTCAGTATCATGATGCCCTTATGTAAATCCGCAATGGTTACACTGGGAATCATTCTTTTCATGAATAATTGGAACGATCTGATTTATCCTCTGATGCTGACAAACTCGACATCTATGCGGACTCTCTCTGCGGGGCTTGCTGTATTTGTCGGTGACAAGGTGATTCAGTATGGCCCCACTTTTGCGGCCACCACGGTATCACTCCTGCCTCTGCTCATCTTATTTGCTTTCCTGCAGCGCCATTTCATACAAGGTGTGGCTACCAGCGGTCTGAAAGCGTAAACAGAAAAATTTTAAAAAATCGAAGGAATCCATATGAAACAGCATCATTTACATACGAGTATCCATTTTGTTACAGGCTCCATCGCTCCCAGGCTTTTTGGTTCCTTTGTTGAGCATATGGGCAGTGTGATTTACAACGGGATCTATGAACCAGACCATCCTCAGGCAGATGAAAAGGGCTTCAGGAAGGATGTTCTTGCTTTGATTCAGGATCTGAAGCTTTCGGTGATCCGATATCCTGGCGGGAATTTTTCTTCGGGATACAACTGGGAAGATACGGTTGGACCAAAAAAGGAAAGACCTGTTCTGAAAGAGCTGGCCTGGGAGGGGATTGAAACTAATCAGTTTGGCCTCAATGAGTTCCTGGAATGGGTCAAACTGACGGGAGCAGAGCCGATAATCACTATTAATCTGGGGACTCGTGGAATTGATGCTGCAAGAAATCTTGTGGAATATTGTAACGGATCAGGTGGTACTTATTGGAGTGATCTCAGGCGATCACACGGTTATGGAGAGCCTCACGGCATTAAGCTCTGGTGCCTTGGGAACGAACTGGATGGAGAGTGGCAGATTGCTGCCAAGAGGGCCCGAGACTATGGTGCCCTGGCCAGAGAAGCTGCCAAAGTTATGAGGAAAGTCGATCCCTCTATCCAATTGGTTACCGTGGGCAGCTCAGCCCGGCACCTGGACTCCTATCCCGAATGGGACAGAAAGGTCCTGGATGAGAGCTATGAGCAGGCCGATTATATCTCACTGCATAACTACATAAACAAGAAGAGTGATAATACTCCCACCTATTTGGCCCGGCCCATTGAGATGGAAAAGCAGATTTGTGAAATTATTGCCGCCTGCGACTATGTTCAGGGTGCTAAGCGTAGTCAGAAGACGATGTACCTGGCCTTTGATGAGTGGAATGTTCATAAGGAACCGGATATTCCTTATGAGAAGTGGCAAATCGGCAGTCCTTTTGATTGGTGCCAGTACACCATGGAGGACACTCTCGTTTTTGCCTCCATGATGCTTACCATTCTCCGGCATGCGGATAGAATTAAAATTGGCTGTCAATCTCTGCTGGTCAATACAATTCCCCTGATTCTCTCATTGAAAGAGGGTCCCGCCTGGAGAAATGCCACCTACTATCCGCTGCTCCATGCCTCCCTCTATGCCAAAGGGGAAGTCCTGCAGCAGCAAAGTTCTGGACCTCTTTACACCGCAGGAGATTTCACCGATGTTCCTGGAGTGGACTCTGCGACGGTCCTGGATGAGGAGGGGGGAGTCATAACGCTTTTCAGTGTGAACAGGCTGTCTGAAGATGTCTCTCTTAAATTTATCTGTGATGGAATGTTTCAGGGAGAAAAAAAAGAGATTCAGGTAGAGCATATCCAGCTCTATCATAAGGATCTGATGGCAAGGAATACAATAGATGCTCCGGAAACACTTACGCCTGTTAGCTGCTCTTTTACAAAGGCTTCAGATGAAGATCTGTCTATGACTCTCAGACCCTATTCCTGGAATGTATTCCGAATGAAACAGGAGAATAAAGAATGAATATACTAAAACCTCTGATACCTCAGCGAGCAGATCCCTGGATTTATAAGCATCGTGACGGTTTGTACTATTTTACGGCATCGGTGCCCGAATATGATCGTATTGAACTTCGGAGATCCACCAGTTTAACGGGACTGGCAGATGAACCGGGTGTTGTCGTTTGGAGGAAAAAAAAGACGGGTATGATGAGTGCCAATATCTGGGCACCGGAACTCCATTTCATTCGAGGAAAATGGTATATATACTTTGCAGCTGCCCGAACAACCGAGACTGACAATGGTCTCTTTGATCACAGAATCTATGTCCTTGAAAATGAGTCAATTGATCCTCTTGCGGGAGAATGGAAGGAAAAGGGACAGCTGAAAACCATGTGGGAGACCTTTTGTCTTGATGCCACGGTTTTCACTTATAATCAATTGACCTATATGGTGTGGGCTCAGAAGGACGATGCGATACCGGGAAACTCCAATCTCTACATCAGCCTGATGAGTAATCCATGGACCCTCGATGGAGGTGCCGTGCTGTTGGCAACACCCAGGATGGGCTGGGAAACCATCGGGTTTTCAGTGAATGAGGGGCCTGCATTTATTCATCATGGGGCAAGGATTTTTATATCATTTTCGGCCAGTGCCACCGACCATAACTATTGTATGGGACTCCTCTATGCCGATGCCGGTTCCGATTTGTTAGATCCTTCTCAATGGACCAAGATGCCTTACCCTGTGCTGCATACAGAGGAGGCCCGGGGGCTTTATGGCCCCGGACATAACAGCTTTACACAGGATGAAGAGGGCTGTGATATATTGGTATTTCATGGGAGAAATTACAAAGATATTGAGGGAGATCCCCTTTATGACCCAAACAGGCACACTTTTCTCTGTAAAATTGACTGGGATGAGCAGGACTTTCCTCACTTTATATTTGAGTAATCCATATAGTGTCTGTTAGAATCGTATATCAGAGAGAGGACTATGGGCATTACATCAAAACAACTTGCTGAAATTTGCGGGGTCTCAAGAGGCACTGTGGACAGAGCCCTCAACAATAAGGGGCGCATTGATCCAAATACAAAACAGAGGATTCTGGATGCCGCCAGAGAACAGGGTTATCGACCTGATCCCATTGCCAGAAGCCTGGTCAAAGGGAAAACCCGGAATATCGGTGTGATTGCATTTGACTTGCAAAACCGATATTTTGCACAACTTCTGAATGCCATTGAGGCCAAGGCCAGGTATGCCGGATATTTTATAAATTTCACTCTCCAGGAAAATGACCCGAACCTTGAAATCCACCAAATCAACGATCTGGTAGACCGGAGAGTCGCGGGTCTACTCCTCTGCCCTGTGAACAAGGGAGCGAAATTTGGAAAGTTCTTGACCTCTTTAGGTATTCCCGTATTGACTATCGGCAATTATGTTTCATCAGAAGTCCCATTTATCGGTATGAATGAAAGTGGAGCTGCATCATCTGCGGTACGCTATATTATAGATCGAGGTTATGAGCACATTATCTTCTACTGCCCGCCCCTGAAAAATTGTGATACAAAAAATACATATGTTCATGAACAGCGTGTCGAGGGGTTTACTAGGGAGCTTGCAGATTCTCCCAGCATATCATCAGAGATCATAACTGACAGCAAAGACTATGCCTGGCTGGAAAAGCTCCTTGATCAGCTGGATGAGGACACAATGAAAAAAACAGCCTGTTTCTGTTCGGGTGATATTTTTGCTTTGGATATGATGAAATATATCCATCAGAATCATGGGGCAATTCATAAAAAATTTGGTCTGATGGGATTCGACGGTATTGATACCATAGACTATGTAACACCCACTCTGACAACCATTCACAACCCGGTAGAGGAGATAGGTCGAAAGGCAGTAGATCTCATGGTCGCTTGCCTGGAGTCGGAGACTTCTTTGAGGTCAGAAACACTTATTCCCTATCACATTATGCCGGGTGAAACGATCTGAGAGTCTCAAAATAGAGCTATTAATATGACAGTCCTGGACGTTCTGTAGGCGCTCAAGCCTCACTGATTCTTTCTAAGACTTCAATCCGAACTCTTCTGACATTCAGCCTATCAGCTTCCATTACCGTATATTTTAATTGGTTTTCCAGAAGCTCGTCTCCCGCCACAGGGATGACTCCCAGTTTTTCACAGAGATAACCACCCAGGGTTTGGTTGTTCCCCTTCTTAATCTTAATATTGATGACATGGGACAGATATTCAATATCCGTTTTTCCTGTCGCAATAAACATATTTTTCCCTGAGATGATGACATCCTCTTTTTCTGTATGCAGATTCCCGGGGATGGCCCCAATTAATTCGGCTGCTATGTGCTGCTGAGTGATGATTCCCGATATGACTCCATATTCATCACAGAGAAACACGACATGAAGATTTTGTTCGATCATGGAATAAAGCAGATCTGAAAGTGGTTTGACTTCTGGGAAAAAAATTGGATCGTGTAACACCTGTGTCAGGGAGACATTCACAGGATCGCAGAAGTCTTCTACGTCAATAAAACCTATAATATTATCAGATCTATCTCTATAACAAGGAAAATAGCGCTGATTCTGATTGCTCGCAATTCTTAATAGTTCCTTTGGACTTTCATCAATATTGAATACCGAGTACCGATGAAGGGGTACCATAGCCTCAGAAGCGATGGTCAGGCCGAAGTCGAGGATGTCATCTATTGTTCGGAAATCATCATAACCGAATCCTGATTCCCGGCTGCTCAAGTGCATGAGAAGCCTGAAATCGTCTCTCGACCGGGGGAGCTTTTCCCCCGATTTGTTTTGCCTCAGGAGAAACATCAGGATTTTAACGAAAGTATTTAAAAAGAAAGAAACAGGTAAAAAAGCGTAGAAAAACACACGTAGAATTGTAGCCATTCTTACAGTTATGGTATCGGCGTATCTTCTGAAGAATGTTTTAGGGATGATTTCTGAAAAAAGGAGATAAATGATAGCCAGACACAGACTCCCGGCGATGGCGACAGAGACAGAATATCTGTTTCTCAAATAATTATTCAGTATGAC
>NZ_JAQIBL010000188.1 GCF_027859075.1 Oceanispirochaeta sp.
ATATCGAATCAAGAAGATTCAGGGAATTGAACAGCTTGAACAAAGGGATCAGAACAATCTGTGGGGGGAAAAACATACCGGCTACAACAACGATGTATATCCAGGAACTCCCCTTGAAACCAATTTTCCCAAAAGCATATCCTGTCAGACTCCCCATGAATATTGAAATAACAGTTGATGATATGGACACCAGAACTGTATTCAGGAGGAACATCTGAATCTTTCCCCCTTTCCAGACCGTTATGAAATTATCAAGAACAGGAGGAGCTGGAAATGCCCAGAATCCATTCCTTATAATTTCCTGATTGGTTCTGAATGCTGTTGTAAAGGCTCCATATATGGGGATAAAAAAGAGAGCACAAATGATAATTACAAGAATAAAGATGAAAATTGTACTGAATTTATTCATTATTCCCCTCCTTCATGACAGAATTGAAGTAGAAAAAGACCACAATAAAAACAATGAAAAAGAGAACACTGGCAATGGCACTACCGTAGCCCATTTGATAGTTCCAGAAGGATTCCTTATACATAAAAGTTGTTAAAACTTCAGAGCTGCGAAAGGGACCGCCTTTTGTTGTAATAAAGACCAGATCAAAATTTTTCAATGAATTGATCACTGTGAGTGAAATAACTACTATTGTTGAGTTTTTCAACTGGGGTATTACAACATGAAAAAAGAGCTGAATCGGGTTTGCTCCATCTATTCTGGCTGCTTCCAGAAGATCCTGTCGGACACCGCTTAATCCTGCAAGATAAAGGACCATGCATAATCCTGTATGCTGCCAGGACGCTTCTACAATAATTGCCAGCAGTGCTGTTTTTGCCTGAGCTAACCAGGCAAAATTCCAATCCGGCTGTCCCATTATCCGAATAAACAGATTCAGTATACCCATACGTGGTTCATATATAAAATTCCAGATCATTCCGATAATGACATAAGAAAAGATCATTGGTAGGTAAATGACTGATTTAAAAAAGGTTGATCCTGGAATCCCTTTATCCAGAAGTACTGCCAGAAACAAACCTGAACTTGTGGGAACAATGAGAAAAATAATGACCCAGATCAAGTTATGAAGTATAGCCCCACTGAAATTGGGATCAGTAAAAGCCCTTTTAAAATTATCCAGCCCGATAAAATCATATTCTGGAGACAATCCGTTCCAGTTTGTTAAACTCAGGTACAGGGATTGCATAAACGGAAAAATTATTATTATTGAATAGATCAGCAAGGGCAACAA
The DNA here is from genome assembly GCF_027859075.1 of Oceanispirochaeta sp. NCBI lineage: Bacteria > Pseudomonadati > Spirochaetota > Spirochaetia > Spirochaetales > Spirochaetaceae > Oceanispirochaeta > Oceanispirochaeta sp. The sequence goes on from NZ_JAQIBL010000188.1 coordinate 1,242, forward strand.
TAAAAATTGCCAGGCTGTGTTTTTCTGCACTGTGAACTCTCTTATTTGATAGGATAATGAGGGCTGCAGAGTTGCAGCCCTCTAAAATTAAAAATAGGGACTACATATTACCCCATGCAGCTTTAGCTCCCTCTTCTGTTTTCTTGAGGATCTGCATATACCCGTCTGGGTTATCAATAAATTCTGCAAAAGCATTCAGCCCGACATCAGCCACAGGCGGAGGTGTTGCCAGGTCATAATTGAAGGCCCAGTTTGGAACAACACTGCAATATTCTTTGATCTTCAGCTGAAGCACGTTATACATGGATTCAGGTACATTTACGTTGGGAGCCAGGGCTCCGGTACCGGTGTTGAATGCAGTCATAGGTCCTTTTTGAGCCATGGCAACCAGTGCTTTTTTCGCAGCTTCAGGATTTCTTGCATCTTTAGCAATAACAACACCATCAAAGGGTCCGACTGCTGTGTCAGGAATTGAAGAGTCTACGACGGGGAAGGGGAAAAAATCATAATCTTCGCCCGGAGCCCAGCCAATCTGATCATCAAGCTGCATGATCCAGCTACCCATAAGTGTCATGCCTGCTTCTCCAGTTCCTACTAGAACAGAGGCTTCGGCATAGTCATATGCATTGGCATTGGGATAAAAATAATCTTTGTCTATACACTCTTTCCACAGTTCAAAAGCCTTTACAACTTCAGGATCTGTATAAGAAACATCTCCGGCCATCAGTTTGGCACGATACTCGGGGCCAGCAGTTCTGAGCAAAGGATAATCCAACCAGAATTGAGCAGGCCATCTATTTTTTGATCCTAAAGCGATGGGGGCCACACCTATGGCTTTGATCTTTTCACAGGCCACCTGAAATTCTTCCCAGGTCTTCGGAGGTGCATCGATTCCGGCTTTGGTGAAAACATCTTTATTGTAAAAGAATGCAACATAGTGCTGGGTCAGAGGTAGGAAGTATTTATGACCATTATAAGTTGCCGCTGAATTGACAGCTTCTGAGAAGAGTTTTGACACTCCATATTCTTCATATACATCATCGATTGGTGCCAGACGGTCGGCATCAACGATGAACTGAACCCTGGCCCCTGCCCAGTATGAAAATAGATCCGGAGGATTTCCACCGGAGAGCATTACCATGATACTGGTCTTGAATGCCTCGTGGTCAACAGGGGTGTGAGACAGATTATATTGGGGATTCTCTTTGTTAAAAGTACTTACCAAATCATCCATACCACCTGACAGGGTCCCTGAGAAATAGTGAAAAAAGGTTACTTTTTCAACTCCTTCTACTGTGTCTTTATCCTGACTGCCCTTGGCAGATGCTACCATGGGAAAAGCTAACAGCATGACTGCTAACATAATCAAGATTTTCTGAACATTCCTTTTCATTCTAAGTCCTCCATAACATTAACGTTAATGTATAATTTTATGAATGATTTTTCAAATATGTCAATAAAAATATTCAGAATTAGGAAAATATCACTGGAATTTCAATTTTCTTTTTAGAAATGCTGTTTCAGGGTGATAATATTGATATAATTACATGAACGTTAACTTCTAGGAGAAGGGATGGCCTATATCCGATTGAAAGACATTGCAGAAAAAGCGAATGTTTCCATCAATACAGTCAGCCGTGCATTGAAGAATCAGGCTGATATTGGAGACCATACCAAAAAAAGAATTCAACAGATAGCCGATGATCTGGGGTATATCCCCAATGCCAGTGCATCTCGACTCAGAACAAAGAGTAATAAGATGATCGGTGTAATCATCACGCATATGGACAATGCCTTCTATGCTCGTATTCTGCAGGGAATAAGTGATGCTGTTGCAGATCTGGGCTATACCATCCTGGCACTAAGCAGTAATGAAAACCTGGAGAAGGAAAATTCTCTGTTGAAGACACTCATTGCCAACAGGGTAGATGGAACCATTATCGTTCCCTCCCGTGATTTAGAAAACACACTTGATTATGACCATCTGGGGGTCCCTCATATAACCATTGTGCGCAAGGGAAATAGAAATACCCGAAGTTATTTTATTTCTGATTCTCATGAAAGCGGCAGGATAGCGGCAAGGCACTTCCATTCTTTAAACCGCAGCAATCCGGCATATATTGGATTTGATCTCCCTGTTTCGTGTAATCGGGATCGTCTTGAAGGGTTTCAGCGGGAACTGGCTGAAATCGGGATTCCTTTAAAAATAAATCGAATAAGACTTTGCTCAGCTACACATGAGGCAGCTTACGATCAGGCTGTTGACCTGCTTAAAAATGATACAAAAATTGATTCACTTTTTGTCTATAATGATATCATGGCCTTAGGAGTCATAAAGGCTGTCTACGATCTTGGCATATCTATTCCACAGGATATCCGCCTGCTCGGACATGATGATATAAATGATGCCAAGTATTATACTCCAACTTTGTCATCTATCAGTGTTCCGAAATACAGGTTGGGATATGACAGTGCAACAGAACTTGTAGGTATAATCAATGATAGTACTTTTGCTCAAAGAAACGTTATATACAAGCCGGAACTCATAGTTCGTGAGTCCTGAAATTGCAGATCTTATTCAATTGATTCATTATCCTTCACTGGTTCTGCTTTATCCATAACCAGGGAGTAAAGAAAATTTATATAGTAGTACAGCATGCCCGAAAGCCTGTGCTATGGTTTTTTTGACTCAAGCCCTTGGCGGTAATAATGATTTCAGTAACCGCATACTAATAGAAACGGCATGTTCCACCGGTTGCGGTTTGGCTGAGATGGTTCATGACTCAGTTAGGTTCAGTTGGGGGGAAGATACTGGTGACGATATAAAGGAGCTTAATATTAACGTTTCTTTGTTTTTTCCAGCTCTTTGTTTGTGCTTTTTAACAAGCTTCCGTATGAAAACATCGCCATTTTGTAACGCCATTTGATAATGGGATTCCGGGTTCTCTTAATAACAATCTCAACATTTGTAATATTCAGTTTGAGTACGGTCTTTTGCACATTCGGTTTGAGATTCTTAAATGGCTTACTTCCAGGGACCTGGCCCGATTGTAAAAACGCTGTAAGAGCCTTTTTATCAGAGCCAGATAACAGCTTGAGCGCATTTTTGAGTTGTTTTTCCTGTGTGGTTTGTATCTCTTTTTGTATTTCCGGTTTTAGTTTCAATGGTTCTCTCTCCTGGGAAGGATGTTTTTACTGATTTGATTCAAGCAGAGATTCTACAACATAAAAGGGAAAGGAAACAGATGCATCCCATGGGTTTGTTTTTAAATCTGTGATCATGAGACTGTCGGATAGTTGGAAAGTTTACCATATTCCATGTATTGAGTAAAATTGCGATTATGTTCAACTTCCTATTAGTACTTCAGGGTTTTTTATGCGGTAGAGAGGACTT
>NZ_JAQIBL010000189.1 GCF_027859075.1 Oceanispirochaeta sp.
ACAGTCTCCCCCTGGATCAGCCAGCCTGGATTCTCACTGTTCTCAAAATCTTCAATCTCGCTGAAAATGGTTGGTTTATCAATATAGGGACGCCCCTCCCAGGGGCAGAAATGACCGCAATCCCCGCATTCATTGCAATAGGCATCTATGTGTATGATCTGATAGGGGTCGTTGAAGAGATTCAGATCTCCCACTGGAAGGGCGATATTGGACCTGTTGGGACAGACATCCACACATTTCAATTCAGGTCTTGTACAGCAGCTCCTGGCATGACTATACTGGCTTCATGATTACAGCCGAAAAGCAGCCCCTGCTGAATATCCGGGACTATTCATTTAAGTTTCCATCCTACTCGGGACTGCAGAACAGGGCTCTCTTTGAAGGTCTGAATTTTATTCTGAACCGCGGGGAATTCTGGATTGTTCTGGGACCACCGGAAAGCGGGAAAACGACATTGGGACGCTGTTTGACGGCGGTCTATCCAGGGCTGACCCAGGCGGAGACCTCAGGGGATATTCTCATTGACGGCGAGTCTGTGAGAACCCGGTCCGCCTGTGACTGGATAGAAAAAACAGGCATTGTCTTTCAAGACCCGGAAGAGCAGATTATCACCACCCGCTGCGATGATGAAGCCTCCCTGGCTCTCGAGTCTCTTGCCGTGGAACCCCAGGAAATTCAAAGGAGACTCAGCTCCTCCTTTGACCGATTTTCTGTCCTGGGCAAGGAGAGACGAAATCCCGTTTCACTCTCGGGGGGTGAGAAAAAACGGCTCCTTCTGGCAGCCCTGGAGATGCAGGATCCCGACTTCTGGATACTGGATGAATCGATGGATGAGCTGGACCGGGACGGTCAGATTTTCCTTATGAATTACCTGCGGGACAGGGCTCGCCAGGGGAATCGGGGCATCCTGTTGTTTGCTTCAAAATACAAGGAAATCTTTCATGATTCCGGGGCCGAGTTGGCACTTCTTTCCGGGGGGCGGATGATTAGAGAGCATGACGATCCCCGCAGCTTTCAGAAACTCCTGGAGGCGGATGGTCTCAGCCTGGCAGAGAAACCCGAAACCAAGCCACCCATCATACGCGCCGGTGATGATTCATGTCTCTTTCGAATGAAGGATGTGAAATACATGTATCCGGGAAACTCAGACTTTACTCTGGAGATAGACCTATTGGAGTTGAAAAAAGGGGAAGTCATCGCTCTGGAAGGTCCCAACGGCTGCGGGAAGACCACCCTGGCCCGCATTATCAGCGGACTGATTCTTCCCGACAGGGGAGAGCTGACTTTGACTGGAGATCCAGCCGGGAAAGCCCGGCTCAACAGAAGCTGCGGCTACCTCTTTCAGAATCCCGATTACCAGCTCTTTCTGCCGACCGTCGCCGAAGAACTGGCACTGGGCCTCAAATCTTCGGGGCTGGATAAAGGACAAAGGAGTACCATGGTTAATGAGGCCATCACCCTGTTCAGGCTGCCCAGTCCTGATGCACCGCCGGCACTGATGAGCTTTGGAGCCAGAAAACGCCTGCAGGGAGCCATCTACTATCTACTGGACAAGGATCTTTATATTCTGGATGAGGCTGACTCGGGGCTGAACTTTACGGACTACATCAGCATTGTTGGTGAACTGAGGAATAAAGGAGCCGCCCTCATTGTCATCACTCATGACAGGCATGTTCAGGCCCTCGGTGCCGACAGAGTCATCAGAATGGAACAGGGGCGGATTCTGGACCAGGAGAGCCGGAAGAGGCGGGACCCCGCCCATGATTGATACACTATTCAGGGAGGAAGGGAGTCTTCTTCACGGCTATGACTGCCGTCTGAAGCTGCTTTTGCTGCCCCTGCTTGTCGTCTATTTTTTCCTGCCTCAGTCTCTGACAGTGAGCGGAGGATTCACTCTTTTTCTTCTGGTCCTGACCCTGTCTGTTCTGGGAGGCAAAGATCTTTTAACGCCCTTGAACATGATTTTCCCTCTGCTGATTCTCATCCTGATATTGACTCCTCTATTTCATAAAACCGGAACAGTACTTCTCAGTGTGGGGAATATGACCCTTGTGACGAGTCACGGACTCATGGAAGCCCTCCATTATATCTTCCGTCTGACCGGGATCAGTACACTCTTCTTTCTGTTTTTCCGAACGACCCCCATGGAAGATATCCTCCTGGGCCTCAGCTGGTTCCGCCTTCCCTATGTGGTCACCCTGGTGATCTCCATAGCTCTGCGTTATATTCCCCATCTGGCTGGTCTGTATGGGCAGATCAAGGCTGCCCACGCCCTTCGCTGCGGTGTGAATGATACCCTGGCCCCAGGAAAGGGATGGACCAGGCTTAAAGGACTATTCCCCATTCTGGTGTCTCTCATGATTCAGAGTGTTAAAACCATCCCTCTACTGACAATGGCTCTGGAGCTGAAGGGGATCGGGCGGGATAATCCCCGAACCCGCCTCAGGGAGCTTCCCCTTGTTCCTTCGGTGAGACTGCAGATTTTAAGTTCCCTTTTATTGTTTGTCTTTCTGGTTTTACTTCTAATCGTGTTCCGTTAATTGACTTCCCGGAATTTTTCATCCCCTCCATTGCTTTCCAGAGGGCTCCCGGTAAAAATACGGATTATCGAATATATTTTTCCTGTCATTATAAACCTGTCATTATAAAAAAAATACCTTAAAGCCTGGCTTTAAGGTATTTATCAATAGCTTACAAGTAACTAATTATTTGTAAGGTGTGAAATCAATGGCATCAAAATCAGGGTTATCTTCTGATTTGTAACCTGTCGCAAAAATTGTGTCATAAGTCAGCTGTGGATTTGTTGCTAACAGTGTATCAATGGGAGAATAAGCAGTTTTTGCTCCATCAATGGAAGGTCCACTATTTAAACCGGTTAAACCATCTTTTCCATCAACAACGTTCTTAGCAATAGCAACAGAGTCTTTTACCAATTTTGAAACGTCTTTGAATACTGTCATGGTTTGAGTTCCTTTACCAGTAACAACGTCACCCATTAAGCTTGCCAATGTAACATTAGAAGCATCCTGACCTGTTGTATAGTATTTAGCATAAGGAGTAGCCATTTTAGCAAATTCTTGACGAATTGCTGCTGAAGTATCATCGTTAGGAGCTAATACAAATACTGCGTCAGAAGTTTTTTTGATCTGTGCAACTACACCTGCAGCTTTAATACCAGCAGTTTCAGGATTCCAGTCTGTATCGATTGGCAACATGGCAGCCTGTAATGCATCTTTTGCAGCGTCATTAAAAGTAGCTTCTGTGTACTTTTTCAGTGCCAGGAAAGGAGCTGGATCTTGATTTACGATATTGAACATAGCTAAATTAGGCTGTAATTCTTCAAAAGCACCACCAAAGAAGTATGTTGCATTGGGCCAGTCAACTACACGACCGGAAAAAATTGCTAAATCGGCTTTTTTACTGGCAGAATAACCTGCTGCTTTAGCTGCGTCAACTAAATGTTTACCCATTGCTTTACCAACATTCCAACTATTGAATGTAGTATAGTAATCAGCTACATCTGCAGCGGATTTTGCCATTCGGTCATGTGCCACTACCACAACATTTTCAGCATGTGCAGCAGCAACTGATGCTCCACCATTACCATGTGCTGTGATAATAATAACCTTGGCACCTTTGGCGATTAAGGCTTCTACATTTTGTTTTTCTTTTGATTCATCACCCTCTGAAAATAAAATCTCAAATTCGTAACCAGCACCTAAATTTTCCAGTTCTGCTTTAAAGAATGCACCATCCTGGTTTGCCCATCTTTCTTCAGATGCATCTGGTAAAACGACACCAATTTTGATGCCTGATGCACCTTTCTGGCCATTTGCAAAAACAAGTCCTGTCATTGCTACAACGAATAGTAATGTAAACAAAATACGTATCATATATTCCTCCTGTGAAATATTAAAAAATTGCAGATTTTTAAGTCTTCTGCAAAGATTTACTCTGTAATAAAATCCGCTTCTACACTAACTCTGATTTTGTCTCTAATTTTATTGAATGCACCCTGGGCATTTGTAAAATTATATTCATATTCGATAAGATTCTGCATCTCTGCTTTTTGTGCTTCTCGAAGTTCCCTTTTAGCTTTGATAAAATTATCCCGAGTGAGAAGGAGCTCAGCTTTATTCTGTTTTTTGGCATAAAACATACCTACTAAATCAACAGGCATGACATTTCTTGTGTAGATATCAAATACGACAGCAAGTAACAATACAGATCCCAAGATGATTGGCTCGATATTTGCATCAATGCCAGCTAAGGACATACCATTTTTCAGTGACATAATAACGACCGCACCAACGACTGCATTCACTACTTTACCAATGCCGCCCTTTGCACTGGTTCCACCAATGAAGACAGCTGCAATTGCATATAATTCCCAGAAGGGACCATGCTTTGGTGATGCATTTTGAAGTCTTGTAACATACATAATACCCGCAATCATTGCTGTGATACCCATGGAGATAAAAACAATGATTATCGTTTTTTCAACACTGATACCAGATAATTCAGCGGCTTCAGGATTTCCACCTACGGCGTAGATCCTTCTACCAAGAGTTGTTTGTGTTGACATAAAATGATAAATTGCGACAACAATAACAGTAATTAGTAATAGGTAGGAAATTCCTTTATTAGCTGCAAATGTATATGTCAGGTATCCGATAATAACTGATAGAATCACAAGCTTTGTGATAAATAATTCGACTTTCTCACTTGGAATTCCAAGTTTCCTGTGTTTATTACGTATCAATATTCCAGAAGTGATTGCTACAACCATGATAACAGCACCTGAAATCAGTGAAAACAAATCATAGCCTGCCACATCATATGTTGGTAAGTATCCAATACCTACTTTGATGAAGAAATCATGTGTAGTTGAGATCGTTCTATTGTTTGTTTTAAAGAATAATAATCCTTTAAAGATAAACATCCCGGCTAAGGTAACTACGAAGGAAGGCACTTTAATTTTGGCTATAAAATAACCTTTAATGATGCCAACGAAAACAGTGAGTACTAAGGCACCAAGCAGTGCTACGGTTATTGATTGCCCACCCGTTTCAACGGCGACTACAACGTAAGCTCCAAGAAAAGCTCCAATATACCCTACAGATAAATCTATTTGCTGGGTAACAATGACCAGGGTCATACCAACAGCTAACACAGCTACATAGGCCGATTGATTTAATAGATTTGTAAAGTTGAATGCTCCTAAGAAGATCCCACCAGTCATGAACTGAAATATTACAAAGATTACTACCAAAGCAATAAACATTCCATAATCTCTGATATTTGTTCTTAACATTGAGATCAGCGTCAGGAAATATTTATATATTACCCATCCCATTTTTTGGAATAAATTTCGATCGTCTACCATTGTTTCTCCTTGGTTGCATTTGAGATCGTTCCTCGGCACAAGTGCCTGGGGTACGACTCATTGGCGAGCAGCAAGCAAAGCTTGTGACCAGCCTTAGGCAGCAGAGGTCGTTCCTCAGGACTTCGTCCTTCCGGTACGACTCATAGGCGAGTAGCAAGCAAAGCTTGCGACCAGCCTAAACAGTTGCCTTTTCCATTATTTTTTCAGGTGTAGCGTCTTTTATGTCAAATTCAGCAGTTTGAACACCCTCAGCGATAACATAAACTCTGTCACACATACCTAAAATTTCAGGTAATTCTGAAGAAATGATCATTATACTCATGCCTTTTGCTACTAAATCATTAATAATTGTGTAAATTTCATATTTTGCACCAACATCAATACCGCGAGTTGGTTCATCTAAAATTAATATTTTGGGATCTGCAAATAACCATTTACTAACTTGTACTTTTTGTTGATTACCACCACTTAAGTTCTTAATTTGTTGAAAAATGGAAGGAGTCTTTATATCTAAATCTTTTACATACTTCTCAGCATACAAGTTTTGAGTTAGGAAATTGATAATTCCCATTTTTGATATTTTTTTTAATGAAGAAACCGTTATATTCTGCCCAATTGTTTCTTCTAAAATTAATCCATCTTTTTTTCTATCTTCAGAAACATAGGCAATTCCATTTTCAATGGCTATTTTCGGTGAACTTAGTTTGACAGCTTTTCCAAATAGAATAGTAGATCCGGATATTTTATAATTCTTTGGATTCCCAAAAATACTGTGGGCAAGTTCTGTTCTTCCCGCACCCATTAATCCTGCAATTCCTACGACTTCACCTTTTCGGACCTTTATATTTGAATTACTTACAATATATCGGTTTAGAGAAGTATCAAAAGCATTTAAGTGAACAGTTTCAAGTACGACCTCTCCACCGGAATATTCTGGTCTTTTAGGAAAAATATCTTCAATTTCTCGACCAACCATGTGTTTGATAATTTCCCGTTCATTGATCTCATCTTTGACCATGCGGGCAACGGTCTTTCCATCCCTCAGGACAGTGATAGAATCTGCGATGGCTTCAACTTCTTTTAGTTTATGTGAAATCATAATTGAAGTAATACCTTGTTTTTTAAGTTCAACAATTAATTTCAATAAATTATCGCTGTCATCTTCATTTAATGCTGCAGTAGGCTCGTCTAAGATCAATAATTTAACATTTTGGCTTAATGCTTTTGCAATTTCAACTAATTGCTGTTTCCCCACACCGAGTAAACCCACTAAACTATATATATCAACTTCCAGTCCAACCATATCCAGATACTTTTTTGCTTCTTTTTTAGTTGTATCCCAATTCATAACAGACAAATTATTGTGGATCTCATGTCCAACAAAAACGTTTTCATATACGCTAAGATTTGGAAAAAGCTCCAGTTCCTGATTTATGATAACGATACCATCTGTAACCGAATCTTTGATTCCGTGAAAATGCTTTATTTTACCATCAAATATTATATCTCCATCGTAATCACCATATGGATAAATTCCACTTAATACTTTCATTAATGTTGATTTTCCGGCTCCATTTTCACCAACGATGAAATGGATTTCTCCTTTTTCAACCAATATATCTACTTCATCCAGGGCTTTTACACCCGGGAATGACTTTGTAATTGACTTCATCCGTAACATTATACTGTCTTCCAAAAAAACACCTCTAAACTTATTTTTTTCTCTTATAAATAAGTATTTTATTCATACTATTATGGTTTTTAATAACCTGATACAGGATTTTTATGCGAAGGATAGATCATTTTTGATATGAGAAGTTTTTTTTTACAAGTGCTAGCACTATTTTGTGGTTAGTTTTGTCCTGTAGCGTTTCGGTAAACATCTTCTCGTGAATGAAACCCGTCACCGATAACAGTCGAATCCAGTGTCTCTCTATAAACAGGGACAGGAGTCTCTACGTAAAAGGGAATCTCTTTACTGCTGTTATTATCAATATATCTATCGGGTTCAGGTATCTCTTTTTTAGCCATGGAAACAGCCAGACCCGCCGCTCTCGCTGCCAGTTTTTGAATGGGTTTGTATACTGTCATCAATTGGGTTCCTTCAACAATGCTCTGACAGGATACCAGGTCCGCATCCTGTCCAACCACGGCAACTTTTCCCGCCAACTGTCTCTCCGAAAGGAGTCTGACCGCAGCCTGAGCGATGAGGTCATTGGCGCATGAAATAGCCTGTATATCTTCGGTCCGATCAAGAACTTTTCCGATTTCCACAAGAGCTTCATCATAACTCCAGTGTTCAAGCCATATTTCATCAATCACGTTAACATCACCTTTTGCTATAAAGGGATCTAGAATTTCATGGACTCCATTGTTTACCTGGAAACTGTTGTTATCGTGTATCGATCCGTTGACAATAATATAGTTGCCCACTGGGACCCGGGAGATAAGAGCCGATGAAAGCAGCCTGCCCACTTCATGATTATCAAACGAGACATACCCTGTAATAGGGACATCCATAATGGGCCTGTCGTAAGAGAGAACTGGAATTCCACGATCTATGGTCTTTTGAATAACCCCCCCGAGAAGGACTTTGTCCTGAGGAATGACAACGAGCACATTGATATCCTGCTTGAGCAGATACTGAATCTGAGGGATCTGATCCAGGGCATTTCCCGGAGATTTGGCGAATATAACTTCCGCTCCGAGCTCCCGGGCCGTATGCATGAAAATTTTTATATCCCGGTCCCATCTCTCAAGTAGAAATGTCTCGGATGCTGCAGAAAATCCAATTCGGATTGTTTCTTTTTCCGAATCTTCTTTATTAGAACAGGAGAGTAAGAAAATAACAGTCAGGAAAATTAAAGAAATTTTTTGCAACATTATTCAGTGCCCCTTTTTCAAAGATCAGATGGAGAAATACCCATTATTTTACGGAATATCCTGCTGAAATAATTCGGATTCTGGTACCCCACCATAAATGATGCTTCTTTAATGGAAATATTTTTATCTCTCAGCAAGAGAACAGCCTGATTCACTCTGTATCTGTTTAAGTAATCGATGAATTTTGTATCCAGATGTTCGGTAAACAAACGACTCAAATAGCTGCCCGTTACGGAACACTCATCGGCGACAGATGTCAGCTGAAGCTGATGACTGTAGTTTCCAGCAATATAGGAAAGCGCTTTTTTCAATGGTTTCGGGTAGGTCTGGCTTTTCTGCAGATCCAGGAGATTAAAGAGCTCAGTCATGGCCGATGCCGCCCAAAGATCCCACTCTTCCATTGTTTTAAGGGGCATGATTTCCTCGGCGGGATCAATATTAAAATTACTCCTGATAAGTAGGTGATTCTCAATATCGTGCAGAAGAAGGGTAAATAGCGCTACCATTTTCCCCTTGGCCACATTGAACTCGTTTTGTTTGAATTTTGAAACCCAGAAATTCTTAAATAACTCTTCCCCTTTATTTCTGTCATTACTGAGAATCCCTTTGAAAACAGAGAATATCATTCTCTGTTCTCTGTTCCTCTTATCCTCAATTTCTTTTGAATCGGAAAAAGGCCGGAATGCTTCAGAAACAGATCTTGTGATTTCAGAAAAATGATAGGAGCCTCCCGAGCCCAGGAGTAAATTGACTTTATTTACTTCATTGATGATGAGTCTCAATTGCCTATCAAGATCCTTCATCTCTCCTTCTTCTGGGAAAAAGAGAATCAATTTATCACCCAGTTCAGTGGAGAGGCAATTGTATTTATACTGAATTTTCTGAACTAAAGATCCAAAGATATCTCTTCTTATCTCCTCTGAAACTGTTGAAAGCCCTCCTATGAGAGAGATAGCCGCTCTTTCGCAATTTATGGAAAAGAGACGGCAAAAATCATTCCACGAATCAGCATCGGGATTTTTCCAAATAAGACTTGTTAGGAATTTATTCAATTTTTCATTTTTGGTTCTTTTGAGAAACTGTTCGTCCTCGAGAAGAGTATCACTTTCCTTTTTCCTCTTGTCGAGATCCTCTTTAACTAAGTCCAGTACTTCGAGAATTTTGTTTTTAGATACAGGCTTTACAAGGTAATTGAATACACCAAGTTGGATCGCTTTCTGGGCAATATCAAAGCGTTCATAAGCCGTAGCCAGAATAAAAATGATATGGGGGAATAGGGGCCTGAGTTGACGAATTGTCTCTATGCCGTCCATCCCCGGCATTTGTATATCCATAAAAACCACATCGGGATTTTTTTCTTTAATTTCCTTAATGGCTTCTGTTCCAGTTCTTGCCTTAGCGCATAGTGTAAAATCATTAACATATTTTTTTAAGATAAAACTGAAGCTGTCCAATACAGGTTCTTCATCATCAACAATCATAACTCGATACATGGTTCCACCTCTGTGTTAATATTGATGATAATATCTGTCCCTCTGCCAATTTCACTGTGGATTTCCACAGGATCTCTCACTTCAGGGTAGAAAAAATAACAGCGCTGTATGACATTTTCCAATCCCATAACTTTTGAGCTGAGCTGATAGTCATGGGTATGGGGTATCAAAAGAGCTTTTACAGTTTTTTTCGGTATCCCAATTCCATCATCTTTTACGGAAATCCGCAGAATAGGATGATTGTATTCAATAGAAACCGAAATGGTACCTATTCCCTCTTTGTTTTTAAAGGCGTGTAAAACAGAGTTTTCCACAATAGGCTGCAGCACCATGGCTGGGCAAGTGAAATCATCGAGCAGTTCCTCATTGATATCCAATTCCAGGCGGAGGGTCTTGGGAAACCGGATTTTCAGAATATTGAAATAGGACTTTAACCCCTCGTATTCATGACGCAATGGAACAAAGAATTTCTTTTCCCTGATGTTATATCGGAAAAGTGCAGCAAGGTTTTCCATAAAGTCTGCTGTTTTCTCAGCCTCTTCAACAATGGCGAGCTGTACTCCCGTGTTGATGGTATTAAAGAGAAAATGAGGATTCATCTGAGCCTGCATAGTGTAGAGTTCCATCCTCTTGAGAAGCTGCTCCATATTGAGATTTCGCACTCTTTCAGTCATTATCTGCTGTTCGATATCTTTCTGCTTTTTCAATTCGTTAATATAGTGGCTGATGCTGTTTTTCATTTCATTAAAAGCTGATGCTACATGATTTATTTCATCAACCGAGTCAAACTGGACATCATCCATATCAAAATCCCCAGCGGAGATTTTCCCTGCCATCAGTGAGAGTTGATGAATGGGATATGAGATGGTGTTCACATTTTTCATAAGTAAAGAGAAGGCAAATGCCATAATAATCACGATGAGTATGAGGCTATACATCTGGATTGACCGGAACAGTTCGAGAAAACTACGGTATTCTCCCAATTGACTTCTAAACCCCTTCAGGCTGACTTCGTTGATTCTATCGGTGATATAATTGTAAAGGATGGACAGATCTTCAAAGCCCTGTGTATATCCCGGAACATTCCTGCCCCGCTTCATTTCAATAACCTGATTTACCTGTAGCAGATAGGAGTCTATGAGAAAGTAGATATCCCTTTTCAATAATTCTGATTCATCATCAATGATAACCCGTTTATCGGGAAGAGTATCTTTAATTGTCTCTGAAGCATAGAGGAGCTGAGCCAGAGAGGAAGAAGAATAAAAACCGAGATAACTTTCGATTGGTTCCTGTATTTCATCCAGCTGTACCTGCAGAATGTGAAGGGATTGCTCATCTTCAAAGCGCTTATCGGCTATATCCTGCAGAGAGAGAGACAAGGTGAGAATTATGCCGAAAGAGATCACTGTGAAAGACATAGAGAAAACAAAATAATAGAGCAATTTTGCCTTGAGGGAATTGCTTGTGTGAAGTCTATTCACCTGATTTATTTCCTGTAATGATACTGATCCCCGTATCGACATAGGCAGATGTATATCCGTTTGTATTTATATCCTGCAATGCCAATACAGCACTGTATCCTATTAGAACAGGATCCCTTACGATGGTTCCCAGAACCAACCCTTTATTAATATACTCTTTAATCCTCTCATCATCGCCGAATCCTATGACCTGGATCTCACCGACGAGATTCATATCCACAATAGCCTGAACTGTTACAAGAGTATCATTGGGATCAGTCAGAACAATAACATCAATTGCCGGATCCTGCCTGATCAATCTATAAGTCAGCCCTTCTGCATCGAGAGGATTAAGTGTTGTTTGCTCTTTCTGGATATTGGCAATGCGATAACCGAGAGTTGATATTAAGCCCAATTCTAACAGATTCGCCTCAGTCATCAGTCCCGGATTTTTTTCGCTGTACACCAGAGCAAGGTTGATTTCTTCTTTCCTGGATTTGAGAGCCAGCTTTCCAATAGCCTTTCCTGAGTCAAAGTTATTCGTACCGATAAAAAAAGCCTTTTCGTCTCTGACTATTTCATTCTCTATCTGAATAATGGGAATGCCTGCATCAGAAATAGCAGCGAGATTTGCCAAAGTATCAGAATCTTCCTGGTAAGCATAAACTCCAATCCCGTCTACTCCGGAAAATGGAACCATTTTCAAACTCAATGGATCCGTGTCCAATTCATGAAATGAGATGGAACAATCTATCGATAAAGATGCGCTCAAAGCCCCCTCTTTTAATTGCTTGAAAAAGGAATAGTCTGATGCAGGAAGAAAAAAGGCATAGTGGTAAGTCTTTTCCTCACGATTTTCAGAATTATCTCTGGAGAAAAAAGGGCTTTTCAACATTATGTTCAAAGATAAAAAGAGAACGATTATAAAAAATGAGGCAAATATATATGGTGCATATTTTAAAAATCGATTCACAACACAATATTAGGTTCATATATACAAATTGTAAAGAATCATTTTATAATGTGCCTGGTGCACTCTCCGGATATCCCATGGAAGTCCCGCCGGGCTTCAGCTGGATATCTTCTCCTTGTTCCTTCACTAAGACTGCAGATTTTTAGTTCCCTGTTATTGCTTGCCCTTCTTGTTCTACCTCTGATAGTATTCCGTTAATTTACCCGGCAGTTTTATTCCCGGATAAATAGGGAGAACACCATGAAAATTAAAACTAAGTCATCAAAGCAGAACCTGGCCTTTCGGATCGCCGCCATTGCTATCCTGACGGCTGTGACCACTGTCTGTACTCTGATCGTTCGGGTTCCTGTGACCCCCACCAAGGGGTATATCAATCTGGCCGATGTGGCCATCTTTTTTACGGCACTGACTTTCGGACCATTTACCGCCCTGGCGGCGGGCGGCCTGGGAACGGCTCTGGCCGATATTCTGGGTGGTTATGCCCAATGGGCTCCCATCACTTTTTTTGCACACGGTATTCAGGGGCTTTTAATCGGACTGATTTTCAAGGCATCGGGTTTCGAAAACAGAGCCAGGATGGTAGCTGCCTTGATTCTGGCCTTTGTGGCGGGAACCCTTTTTATGGCGGGTACTTACTTTGTGACTGCCGGTGTCATGTATGGTTTTGCGGCTGCCGCCACCGAAATACCCGGCAATATCCTGCAGAATGCTGCGGGAGTCATCATCGGATTCCCTCTCTATCTGGCCGTTAAACGGGCCTATCCCCCCATTGCCGGCTTTCGCTGGTAATTTGAATTTGATAGTGCTTTTACGTAGTTAGCATTGACTAATGTAGTTTCAATTGTTAATGTAAGTTATAAAATACTAATATTTCTTAGTATCCCGGTAAATACGATTCGGTGATGGTGAATAAAATGAGTTTATCTGAAATAGAACCTGGGAAGAGTGCGGTTGTTGAATCAATCCTTGGTGGAAAAAAACTGAGACAGAAGCTTGTAAACCTTGGGATGATTCCTGGGGCGATAGTTCAAGTTGTACGCGCAAACAGAATGGGACCAATGGTTCTTTATGTACAGGGATCTCAGATTATGATTGGCCAGGGGATGGCAAAACGTATCTATGTCAAGCAAAACTGATTTAACTCTTGCATTTACGGGTAATCCAAATTGCGGGAAAAGCTCCCTTTTTAACTTACTGACCGGAGCAAAACAACAGATTGGAAACTGGCCGGGTGTTACGGTAGAACGTGTAGAAGGTCGGTATCAATATAATAATCAAAGCTATAATATAGTAGACCTCCCTGGTATTTATTCCCTTTCTCCCAATTCTGAAGACGAACAGGTCTCCAGGGATTACATCCTCAGCGGGAAGGCTGATCTTATAGTCAATATCCTGGATTCTTCAAACCTATCCAGAAATATGTATCTAACTGCTCAGCTGATCGAAATGAAAGTTCCGGTTGTTGTTGTTCTGAACATGATGGATCTTGCCGAGAGCAGCGGACTGAGCATCGATATTGATCATCTTTCAGCTCATTTAAAATGTCCGGTGATCGGAGTCAGTGCAGTCAATCAGAAAGATATATCCAAGCTTAAAAATTTTCTTGAAATGAATTCTAAGGAAAATCCGATATCTTCTGTCGATCTTAAATATCCAAATGAAATAGAAGATCTTGTAAGAAACTGGAAAACCCGTCTCGAAATCAAGGCTCAGGAACTCAATCTTGATTCACGCTGGATGACTCTCAGGCTTATTGAAGAAGACCCATGGGTTAGCTCTGTTGTATGTGATGCCGGAATCTTCAACAAAGAAGAAATGGAATCAGAGCTTAAGGGTGTTACACAGATTCTAAATGAAACTCCCGACATGATCATCGCCGATTATGTTTATGGGGCTGTAAACGGAATAACTCGCGAGGTTGTGAAACGTATTAAAAAGGTTAAGCCTCTGAATGATATCGTTGATTCAGTTGTGATGCATCCAATATTCGGCATCCCCATATTTTTTGCTGCAATGATGCTTGTATTTTTTGTCACAATCGAGGTTGGGAATATATTCGTTGACTTGTTTGACACCATTGCCGGGATGATCTTTGTAGATGGAGTCAATTTTTTACTGTCATCTGTAGCTGCTCCGGAAATTATTTCTTACTTTATTGCAGACGGTATCGGTGCAGGTATACAGGTGGTGATTTCATTTATTCCATTTGTATTTTTTATGTTTCTGATGCTCTCATTGCTTGAAGACTCAGGCTATATGGCCAGGGCCGCCTTTGTTATGGACAGCTTTATGGGGAAACTAGGTCTCCCGGGAAAAGCTTTTGTCCCCATGATTGTAGGATTCGGCTGTACGGTGCCGGCTATCCTTGCTACTAGAACTCTGGATAACAAACGTGACCGGATGATTACAATTTTTATGGTTCCCATGATGTCCTGCGGTGCCAGACTCCCTGTCTATGCTCTCTTTGCAGCTGCTTTTTTTCCAACAAAAACCGGTTTAATTGTGTTTTCCCTTTATATGACAGGAATCCTGGTAGCAGTACTTTCAGGACTCCTGATAAAGGTCACTCTCTTCAGAGGCGAACCTTCTCATCTTATAATGGAACTTCCGCGCTATCATGTCCCGCGAGCAAAACACATTCTGCTGCACACCTGGGCCAGAGTTCAGGACTTCATTAAAAAGGCCGGCAAGGTAATAATCATCGCTGTATTCATTATGTCAATTTTTTCATCTTTCAGTGTGAGCGGTGGATTCGACCCTGACAACACTGCCGAATCTCTCCTGGCAGTTATAGGACGGTTTATAACTCCTCTTTTCACATCCATTGGAATAACAGATGACAACTGGCCTGCCACTGTCGGCCTATTCACAGGTATATTTGCAAAAGAGTCGATAGTAGGAACCCTTAATGCCATCTACAGCCAGCTGGATAATATAGGCCCTGCTTCTGAAGCATCCACCGGGCTGGTAATCCTAAGATCAAAGTTTTCACCTCCAGCGGCATATGCTTACCTGCTTTTTATCCTGTTGTATATGCCTTGTGTTGCTGCAGTCAGCGCTGTCATGAAGGAAATCAGCGTCAGTTTCGGTTTGCTTCAGGCACTGTACCTGACGGTGGTTGCCTGGATCATCTCCACCCTGTTTTATCAAATAGCCGAAGGTCATAGTCCTGTCTATATTTTCATTGCCTCAGCTTTAGTTGCATTGATAATACTGATATTTAAAATCGCCGCCCGGTCAGTTCCCAAAGACGACATCAACCACAACTGAAAACCCAGGCAAGATTCAAATATGAAAAGCTTGCATAATCAGAGTTTGAAAATCTGGAAATATCATTGTTGTGTTGATGACTTCTGCCCATTTTCTGATCTGTACCAAACTCTTGAAACAGTTTTCCTGAAGTTATAGACAGTTGTCTGACCTTCTCTATACAATAGAGGGACATTGAAATTCTGGAGAATCAAAAATGAAAAAAATCTTAGCTGTATTAAACCTGTTTCTGCTTCTGGGGACATCCCTTTGGGCAGAGAGTATTCAGGTGATTCCTTCCAATCCTCAGGTTGAACGGATCGCTATTGTCTCTGCTTTTGGACCTGAAGTTGTAAAGCTCAAATCTATAGCCACCATCGAAGAGGAGATTGTTATAAATGGTAAAAGTTTTACCCTCTGCGAAATTGAAGGGAAAAAGGCTGTACTTTTCCTTTCTGGTGTCAGTATGGTCAACGCGGCAATGACTACCCAGCTGGCGCTGGACTCATTCAATATTTCTCATATCCTTTTCAGCGGTATCGCCGGGGGCGTCAATCCTGATTTGAATATCGGTGATGTCACAGTCCCCGCAAAGTGGGCACAGTATCAGGAATCCCTTTTCGCTCGTAAAACAGAAGATGGCTACAACCTGGGCTGGCATCAGGAGATCTATCCTGGTTTCGGCATGATGTTTCCTCAGAATGTTGAAGTGACACACGGAAGACTGGACGATGTTGACGGGACAGAAGATAAATTCTGGTTTGATGTGGACCAGGAGCTTCTGGCGGTTGCCGAAAAGATTAGTGATGTGACTCTCCTGTCTGAAACAGACGAGGCCAAACTGTCCCATGTTCCCAAGCTGGTTGTGGGTGGAACAGGGGTCTCTGGTATGACCTTTGTGGACAATGCGGAGTACCGAGAGTGGGCTTTTGATAATTTCCAGGCTGCCTGTCTGGATATGGAATCGGCAGCAGTTGCCCATGTTGCTTATGTGGCGGATGTGCCTTTTATCGCTTTCCGTTCTCTCTCAGACCTTGCTGGAGGCGGTGAGGGTGAGAATGAGATGGGAACCTTCTTCGGACTGGCTGCGGACAATGCCGCAGAGGTTCTTCTGCAGTTTCTGAAAGCCTGGAATTGATCGGGGATTATTCCTTTTGTTGAGCTGCTGAGGGTGCACTGAAGGCCCTCAGCTTTTTTATGCTCAGCTGATACGGCGTTCCGGATTATATTCATTTCGAATTAAAGGGACCTGGTATCATCAGCCTGGAATTTAAAGTAATTTCATAAGCTTTCGGAATGGGGACTCT
>NZ_JAQIBL010000190.1 GCF_027859075.1 Oceanispirochaeta sp.
GTCCTGCTGCCATTGTATAGATGATTCCGTCATTGACTTCATCAAACTCGGGCAGGGGGAAGATAAACTTGTTTATCACGGCCATTTTACACGCTTCTTCCACCCGCGCTGCAATGATGAAGGCTTTTACCGCTGCCGACATCAGGGGGGACAAACCGGTGGGTACGTTGCTGGAGAACAGGAGTTCAATAATGAGTGCCGGAATGGTTGCAAAAATCCCCCAGAGGAATGCCTTGGATACGGTTCTGCGAGGTTCCGGACGGGAGTCTCTTACGTAAAAATACCTCAGAAGGATCAAGGCCGGTACAAGAGCCAGAAGAAAACTGATGACCTGGGGCAGGAGCAGTAAGGAGAGGATGAAAAACATCAAATTAGTCCTTCAGGGTCTTTAAAAGACGGATGAACTCTTCATTCTGTTCCTGTGTCCCTATGGTATAACGGATCCATTCGCCCATCCCGAAGGAAGCCAAAGGCCGGATGGCCATGCCCTGTTTCAGGAAATTGTCAAAGACTTCTTTGCTGTCCATATCCACCTTGATGCAGATGAAGTTGGCCTCACTGGGATAAAAGAAGAAATTTTCCTCTTCAAGAGCCTTATACAGGTATTTTTTCCCTTCAGAACAGAGAGCAAGAGTCTTATTGATGAATTCATGATCCTTCAGGGCTTCAGCTCCGCCACTTTGTGCCAGCAGGTTCACATTGAAGGCCTGTTTGGCCCTGAATATCGCCTGGGTAAGATCCGGTTGTGCCATGGCATAACCGATTCTGAGACCTGCCAGACCGTAAATTTTAGAAAAGGTTCTGGTGACTATGAGGTTTGGATAGGTAGACAGCAGATCAGATCCCGAGCAGAACTCTTCATGGGTTGCAAATTCTGCATAGGCTTCATCCAGAATCAGGATCACGTCCCTGGGAAGTCTGTCTAAAAATGACCGGATTTCGCTGTCCTTGAGAAATGTCCCTGTGGGATTGTTCGGATTGGCTATAAAGGCAAGACATGTATCGTCCGTCACGGCTCCCAGAAGACCTTCAGTATCAAATCGGCCATTTTTCAGGGGGACTTTTATGACATGACCCCCAAAAAGAAGACCTGAAAAACTATATTCTGAAAATGTTGAGTCCGCAGTTATGACTTCCTGTCCCTCTTCAAGGAAGGTCCCCGCAATCATAGCAAATATCTCATCAGATCCATTGCCGACGATAAAGCATTCGGGATCCAGGTTGTAGTGTTCTGCCAGGGCATTGATCAGAATTCCCGACCGTCCGTCGGGGTAGCGATTCAGATGATTCAACTCTTGACTGATTGCAATGAGTGCCCGTGGGGATGGTCCAAGAGGATTTTCGTTGGATGAAAGTTTAATGGCGCCCGGTCTTGATTTTCCCGCAACATAGGGTGTTGTATTTCTGAGTGTTTTCCGGATTTTCATTGAAGCTCCTTGCCGTGGAAGACATCTCTCTTCCCGTGGGTATTCATGGTTTTAGTCTTTACAGTATTTAAGGAGCATCTCTTTAAGGTCAATAGGACTGACGGGTTTTACCAGAAAATCGTTCATTCCTGCATCTTTAATTTTCTGACTGTCTTCATGCAGAGCTAGAGCTGTGAGGGCAATAATGGGGGTTTTCCTCGGCATCTCCATCTCCATCTTCCGTAATTCGATTGTTGTTTCATATCCGTCCATTTCGGGCATTTGAATATCCATCAGAATAATATCCGGGTGATATTGCTTATATTTTTCAATGCCTTCGATGCCGTTTTCTGCGGTTACCACCCTGTATCCTGCCTTCTCAATAATTCTTATGGCCAGAAGTTGATTCACTCTATTATCTTCGAGAAGTAGTACCAGTGAGTCCTGATTCATAGACTTATCAATATGTTTTTCGATAGGATGATACTCTTTCTTCTTTTTTTCTTTCTTACTTCCTGCCGGGAATTCCAGAGGAAGGAAGAAGCGGAAGCTGCTCCCCCGGGTTTTTCCGCTTTTTACATCGATCTGTCCTCCCATTCTGCTTGTCAGGTAGGCACAGATCGCCAGTCCCAGACCTGTTCCTCCGTATTTCCGGGTTGTCGAGGCATCCACCTGAGTAAAAGAACGGAACAGGAGATGCTGCTTTTCTTTTGGAATGCCTATACCGGAATCGGATATAGTGAAGTAAATTCTTTGAGGTGACTTCTTTTTATCAACATGACTCGATAATTCTATGAAACCGCCGGGTGTAAATTTCAGCGCATTGTTCAGGAGATTCTGTATGATCTGCCTTATCCGTATGGGATCACCCTTAATGACCGGCGGAAGATCCGGTGCGGGATTGTATCTGAACTCCAGACCCTTCGATTTTGCCTGAGGGATAAAAAGCTTTGCAATATTATTCAGAAAGTCATGAAGGGGAATCGGAATCATTTCCACTCCCATGTTTCCCGATTTAATTTTTGAGTAGTCCAGGATGTCGTTAATTACCCGCATCAGGGAGTCTGCAGATAGATGAATAATATCCAGGTACTCCTTGAGAACCGGGCTCATCTCTTCCTCCAGAGCCAGATTGGTCAATCCAATGATACCGTTCATGGGTGTTCTGATTTCATGGGTCATGGCGGCCAGAAAAGTACTTGCTCCACTGTCCAGTGTTGAGGAATGCTCCATATCTACCTTCTCCAGAAACCACATAATCGGACCGGAGCCTTCTTTTTGGGAGATCTTTTTCAAGTTGATTTCTTTATGCCTGGGAGTCAGAAGGGCATGAATATGGCGTCCTTTCAAGTCCCCTTCCTCCAGTTGGAGAAGGGCTCCTGCGGAGTCGTTTGCTGATTCAATTAACCCGGACTGATCTGTTATAATCAGAGCTATGTCCATATTAATGAATAATTTTTTGAGCTGGGCTCCATTGATCACAAGATTCCTCCCTTGCTGAGTATCTGATAAGTATAATACAGAGCGCCGATGGAGTTACTGGAATCTGCCGCATCCATATCAAATTTAAGGATTGACCGGGTAATCGGCAGGGCGGAACCGGTATACTGGCTGCTTCCCTCTAATTGTTTTCGGCACCATTTCCAAATTTCCTTGAAATTACCCTCACTAAAGGAAGAATCCAGATGCTCCTGTGCCTGAAAGAATATATCCATTTCCCTGGTTTCATCCAAAAGGATGTGAAGCCCCTCACCGGCCTTCTGGTTGTTCATATGGTAGATCCATCCCAGGGGCGGACTCAGGTTATTCTGGCGGCTCACCAGTGTGAGAACGCTCTGTTCATAATTCAAGGGATTGTGAAGCATCTGTCTGATCTCTTCATTTGCCAGGGAGGAACCTGTATAAGTCAAAGAGAGAATTAGAGTTTTTCGCTTGAGGTTTGTATTTCCACCGCTCAGACGGCTGATGTCTCTGAAGGTTCTCATGTGTTCAATCGAAAAAATCATGGTCCATGTTTTTTTGAAGTCGGTGCTTCCGTCTTCATAAAAACCGGCATATTGCCTGAGAAAGGGTATGGTCATACCAAACAGAATCTCTATACAGATGGCACCCCAGCGCAGAATCAGGATGGTCCTTTCCTTTTTCTTCTTCATGGCTCTCACAAAAATCTTGCCTATATGCTGACCGGGTATATAGTCCACAACTTCCCGGTTGGGCATCTTTTTGAGATTGAAACTGGCCAGGGTATTCATAAGAATTCCCATAACCTGGAGAGTCAGTATCCCGGTCAACTCAGACAGGAAGTGAAGAGATGTCCAGACAAAGCTGAAAAAACGGGACAGGAGTGCCACTGAGTTAAACCGGCTGGACAGGGTCATGATCACCTCCCCCCTGGTTCGGCTTGTGGAAATCATCTTCTGTACTGTTTGTTGAACGGCGACACCGATCGTCCGGGTCATACAAAACATTGTATAGGTGGCTAAAATCAGATAAATGGCTATAGAGCCGGATAAAAAGGGAAGAGACAGGTACTTCGTTTTCTTGATCATGAGCTGATATATCCTGTAATGCGGAGAGATCCGACTTTCAAAAAAAAGAATAGGACTTTCGGAGGTTCAGGTAAAGGAAAAACAGAAAAAAAAGAATCCCCTCAGGATTTTCTGGAGATTGTATCGGCTGCCATCAGGGTGTGAAGAGTAATGATTATTTATTTTTCAAGATTGAGTACCCCTTTGCAGTTCTCAAAAGGGCTCCAATGACCGTTAAAGCAGCCATTATGGATGCACTGAAGACATAATACCGGGGAAACAGTAAAAATAATGTGTAAAATAATACCGTTTCAGTTCCTTCGATTAATCCTCGGGATATTGTGACAGAAGTGGATTCATTTTGGGCGGCAGCACCGGCTGCTCGTTTTTCAAGGAGCGCTGAAAGGTACATCCAGGTTGCGGAATTAACATAAAATGCGGCTAACAGAAACAGAGTGCTTATGTAAGAAGCGCGGCTGCCTTTTTGTAATGATATGGCAACAGGGATTAAAGCATAGACAATGAAATCACAAACTATATCCAGGTAACCCCCTTCATCGCTCTGGGTTCTCGAGGCCCTGGCAATCTGTCCGTCCAGTCCGTCGAGGATCCTGTTGATTATCCAGAGAATGAGAGCCATAGAATATTGCCCCAGGAGCACAGATGCTGCTGAAGCAATACCGAATAAAAGGGCTATTATTGTCATGAGACCGGCAGAAACATACCTGGAGACCCACAGGGCAAAGGGGTTCAGTATTTTGTCTTTCATAGGGCGCGTATACTCATCAAACATAAATTAAAGCTCCTGCTATTGGACTCTGTCCGTCCCTTTTATACTACAGTTATAGTTTAAAGCCGTCTTCAAATGTCCTGGAAATCATATAAAACTGTCAGAATTCTTCTCTCCCCCTTTTTTTGAAATGATATGGAGAAAGGCCTAGGTTGATACCTGATGAATCATGGGAGTATGGTTATGATACTGATCCGTAAATATATTTTATTGACCTTCTTTATGGGCTTTCCAATGATGTTCTCTATGGCTTTAGAGATCTCACTGGACAGCACCAATCTCGAAGTATGGAATCCTCTTACTTTTTCCAAAATCTCCCGGCACACAGAGTTTGCTACTGTCCAGGAAGACGGATACTCAGCAGCGATTGAGGTTGAGTCTGTTTCTCTGAAGTCAGTATCCCTCAGATCAGGGACAATGAAGTTTTTATTGAGGTTCATCCTGCAGTTGTGAATCCTGTGGATTATAAAATAATTTTTTTGTAACCCTAAAGAATGCTTATGGTTTCAAAGTTGTAGAACAACAAGATTTCTCCTAATGGACTTGTACGTTTTTTCATTTTGCTCGCCCCCGGGTTTCCTCCTTTTCCCGGGGGCTTTTTTTGTCCTTTTCGTTTTGCTGTCAGTGTGTCGACCGAGGGATTCTCAATTTATTAAATAATTGTTCTGCTATTGATTCTTTTCCAATCTGCCTAGGAGCCTGAGCAGACCATCTAAAAGCGTTAAGGGATGGGGAGGACATCCGGGAATGAATAAATCCACCGGCAGGCTGGATTCTACACCGTTGTTTACCTGCTCCATATCGATATAGGGACCTCCTGCAATGGCACAGGAACCTACCGCGATCAAAATTTTGGGTTCAGGGATAGCATCCCAGGCTTTTTTAAGGGCTATTTCCATATTTTTGGTCACTGGTCCGGTAATCAGAATTCCATCAGCATGGCGGGGAGATGCCACCATTTTTATACCGAATCGGCCTAAATCCCACCCGATTGTTCCCAGCACATTGACATCGGCTTCACAGGCATTGCAGCCACCGGCACTGATCTGCCTCAATTTTAAAGAATGACCGAAAAGTTTTTTCATTTTTTTGCTCAGCTCTTCAGCCAGCAGGATTTCTTTCTGTTCAGCAGTCACAATTAGATCCTCTCTGTTTCGTACAGAAAGTTTATAATCTTTGGAAAATGAAATTGCTTTTTCAGGGCATGCCTGAAAACAGTCTGTGCAGAATAAACATTTCCCCAGATCAAGTCTTTTGGATTTCGCGTCAATAGCACCGACGGGACAGATTTCTGAGCAGATATGACATAAAGGATCACATTTCTTTGTATCAAAAATCAGACGTCCCCGAAAGCGGTCCGGAAGGGCTGGAGGAGCACCTTTGGGGAATTTGATGGTACAATAACCTTGTTTTACTCGTGTCAGAATTTCTTTGTACATTTCTTTTCCTTATTTTTATAGGTCATGTCCGCAATAGGATAGATTGAAACTTTTGTTGCATAAGGGGAAATCAGAGATTTGCTGATTCCGTAAAGCCTGTGCCAATCCCTGCCAATTATGAAAAGAAGGATCTACTACCTTGTATCTGGCAAATCTGCCATTTTCATCGGTAAGAGCTACGTGACAGATTTCCCCACGCCATCCTTCATTCAAAGCTATTGATAAACTTAATGAGCTCAATTCTGCAGGTGCAACCAGAACATCCCCTTTCGGTAGAGCCTTTAACTGGTCAATTATAAAAGTAATTGATTTTTGGATCTCCATCCAACGGACATAAGCCCGCCCCAGGACATCTCCCGATTCGTAGATTGATACGGGTATTTGCGAAAAACGGAAAATACCATTGGGATGAGTATATCGTACGTCTCTCATAACCCCCGATGCTCTGGCTGCCGGCCCGACGAGTCCCATTTCTATTGTAAAATCTTCAGAAATAGAACCTGTCCCGGAGAAACGTGCCATAACAGTCTGATTGTCCCATAAAAGATTTATAGCATCAGTAATCTCTTTATCAATTTTGTCTATACGGTGAAGTATTTCCTTCACTTCCTGTTGATCAATGTTAAAACCGACACCTCCGGGATGTATGAACCCTCGGCCAAAACGGTTCCCGCAGAGGGAAGCGGTTAAATTCAGGAATTCTCCACGGAGACGACCGCAGAAACTGGATGTCGGCAGAAACCCGATATCTCCCGATCAGGCACCCAGGTCTCCCACATGATTGGCAATACGTTCCAATTCCAGAGCAATACCCCGGAGAGCCTGAGCCCGTACAGGTTTCTGAGTATGGGATAAAGCCTCATAAATCTGACAGTATGAAATAGAATGGCCAATCGTTGTATCTCCGGCAAGAGTCTCCATAAAATGAAGAGATCTTGAATCCGGTCCTGTCTCCATTGCTTTTTCAACGCCACGGTGTTGGAAGCCCAGGGCAATTTCCAGGTGGAAAACCTGTTCACCATGACACTGGAAACGATAATGTCCCGGTTCTATTACTCCGGCGTGGACAGGACCGACTGCTACTTCGTGAATCTGCTCTCCTTCAATCTTATAAAAATCACCTACACCAGGGAGTATCGGTTCATCTTTGTTTCGATTCCATGCATCCCTGGCGGTCCAGGAATGACAATAGCGAACAGGTTTAAACCAGGGATGACCCATTGGGATAATCCCGAACTGTTCAGCTATTTCACGCTCAAATAAATGAACCTGGGGACAACGGGCTGTGATAGAGGGGAATTCTGCACCTTTGATTATTGTTTTGCCTACATTCAGTTGATTAGATTCATCATCGGCTAAAATAACATACAAGGCAGTGGCATCCGCATTTTCAGTTTTTACACCGAATAAAGCGCTGACCCGCTGACCTCTGTTGACGGCTTCAATAATGGTCTCTGAAAAAATGTTTATTTCAAGGAGGGGTATTTCTTTAATCAAAATTGAATCGCCATTGGTCATTGTCGCTAGATTTTCATAAATTTGATTCATACTTTGTTCTCCAGAAAATGAGCCGCATTCTGAAGCATGTTTTGAAGGAACTCGGGTATATATAAACCCAACAGCAAAACAAGAGCCATAAATGCCAGAACAGGAGCAATGGTTAAAAAGCTCTCCTGATAGCCCGAATCGATTATATTCTCAGGAACTTTTCCCTGTACAACTTTTAGTACGGTAATACCCATACCGATAAAGACCAGTAAAAGAAAAAATAGAAAAAGTGAACCAGCAAGAATATGATTATGAGTAAAAGCGCTGGTAAGTATTGAGAATTCACTGACAAAGGGAGAAAAGGGAGGAGATCCGGTCACGGCAAGAAACCCTCCAAGAAATAAAGATCCCGATAAAGGTAATCTCCGCAGTGCTCCTCTTACCTGATCGGTGTTTTTACTGGAATAAGCCCTGTGAATATTTCCGGCAGAGAGAAAAAGAACACCTTTAGTCATGGCATTATTGATGACGTGGAGCAATGTCGCATAAAGAGCAGGAGCCCCTATTCCCAGCCCCAGAGCAAGGATTCCCATATGTTCGACACTGGAATAAGCGAGCATACGTTTAAAGTCCTTTTGGCTTAACATAAAAACACCGGCCACTGCCATGGAAAACAGACCCATAAATATGAGTAACTTTGACATAAAAGCGGTTTCTCCAGCAGCACTGCATATTTGATACATACGCAATAAAGCTAAAAAAGCTCCGCTTGTAATTCCACCGGCAAAAATACCCCCTACAACACCGGGCGCTTCCCCATAGGCGTCGGGTTTCCAGGTATGCATCGGTGCGAGTCCCATCTTTGTGCCATATCCGACCAGTATAAGAATAAAGGAGGCCTTAAGCCATGATCGGGACAATCGGGGGGCGGTTTTTAATAGAACTTCAAATGTAAGAGTTGCTTCCATCCCTCCCTGCATGGAGGAATAGGCAAGAAAAAAAGTACCCAGAAGAGCTAATGCGATACCGACGGATCCCACAAGAAGGTATTTCCAGGTCGCTTCGATACTGCGGGGAGTGTGATTAAAATAAATCAGCGGAGCTGTCACAAGGGTTGTCCCCTCTATGGCCACCCACATTAAACCCATATGGTGTGCCCAGATAGCAAGACTGATCAATCCCAGAAAAGCCAGTAGACAGGCTGTAAAAAAGCGATTGGAAAGTTTCTGTCTCAGTTTAAGATAACCAATGGTATAAAAGGATGAAAATAGAAACAGAATTGTTATTGTTATCAGAATAATCATGCCCACAGGATCAAGAACCAGCCATACAGAATGACTGCCCCATTCAGGGTGAAGAATGGCAGTGATAGTCGCGGTTAGGTGAACAATCGCCGTTATCGGCAATAGCCAGGGGCGCAGTGTATTGGAAGGAATGACTAACGCCAGACCTGCCATAAGTAACGGGAAAAAAATGAGTATCAACGCCATTCATTACTCCTTAAGGGCTGAGAGCATGCGCGTATCCAGTGAAGAAAACGCGCGATTAATATGATTTGTGATGATGGAAACAATGAAAATACTGACAAATAGGTCTAAAAGCATGCCCATTTCAACAACTAGGGGAATGGCTTCAATCAGAAGCAGACTGAAAATGTATATTCCGTTTTCCAATAAAAGATACCCTAAAACCTGTGAAATGGCTTTAACCCGGGTTGTTAATAAAATGAATCCTACAAATATGAC
>NZ_JAQIBL010000191.1 GCF_027859075.1 Oceanispirochaeta sp.
TCTCAAGGGCCTGTGACGCTTCCGGGCTTTTTTCCAGGCCGAATTGAGTGGCCGCCTCTTTTAGATGATCCAAAACAAGATCCGGTATAGTCTGAACAACAGTATTCATAAGATTCACTTCCTTCCTGGGGGATGAACTTAAGATAACCCTCTATTTCGATTGCCGGTATAGACCATTTGGCATGTTTAGTGATGAAAAAAAATGAAATCTGCAGTATATATATTGGAAGATGCAGAATACAAAGTGGTCCATGGAAGGACTGATGAAAGGGAACTCCCACTGGATTATCCCGGTAGATAAAAATGAAATTCTCATAGGGCGCAGTACGGAATGCAGCCTGATTCTGCAGGCGCCCTCAGTTTCCAGAAAGCATAGTCTCATTAGACTTTTCGGGGAGGGTGTATACCTGAAAGACCTGGGAAGCCGCAATGGGACCTTTGTGAACGGTGTCAGGATCATCGAAGAAAAACAGTTGCGGAACAACGATATCATACGTCTGGGTGAACTTGAATTCCGTCTGAGAGAACTGGATGAAAATGAAGAAAAGACACGCATTGATGCCGGGAAGGAGATAGAAAATGAGTTTATACATCACTATGGTCTTTCCGGCAGAGAAGAAGAAGTCCTCTACCTGCTGCTCAAAGGCCTGAAGACAAAAGAGATTGCCAAAAAGCTTTTTATTTCCCAGGGAACCGCAAAAAACCATGTTCTCAGCATTTATGCCAAGACAGACTGTCACAGCAGAATTGAAATCGCCCGGAAATTTCAGGAGTATTGATGTTCTTTTCAGAGCAGCAAAGTCTACAAGGAGATCAGCTTTTTAGATATCACCCATGAGCCTGTCATGTATTATTCCTATTCAATATGCTGATTATGATTCTTTTTACAGTTTCCTCGGATGTCCAACTTTTCATGGTCGTAATCGTCCAGCAGTTCCAGGCCTTTGGAAAACATTTTCAACATGGCGTTGCTGTCGGCATCCATTTCCCGTTCCATGGCCCGGTTAATGATCCGGATGCCGGTTTTGAGAGTTTCAATTTCCAGATTCTTTTGTTCTAAACGCTTTTCATTGATGGCATATCCCTGAACCAGATAATCCTTTAACCGGGCCGTGGCCCACTGGCGGAACTTTGTGGCTTGAGATGAGTTCACTCTATAACCTACTGACAGTATCATATCAAGATTATAGAAATTCATTTTCCTCTTTTTGCCATCAGAAGCAAGCTGTTCCAAAATGGAACAGCTTGAAGTCTGTTCTAATTCCTTCGCCTTATAAATATTCCCGATATGCTTTACAATGGCAGGTCTGTTGACACCAAAAAGAGTAGCTATAGTATGGGCATCAAGCCAAACAGTATCGTTTTCCAACTGAACCCGAATCTCTGTACCGTGAACAGATTTATATATCTCTACCTTATTTTCCATAGGATTTCTCCTTCTTTATTCGTTCCAGGAGTACACTAAACGGCTCGTAATCAGCCTCTTATTTGCAGGCAAATGAACCTGACTTATAGATTGAACAATCCACCGGGCATCTATCAACATTTGGTCAATTTTATCTCTTGCTATTTGTTCGGGATTTTGATTACTCACAAACATGTCCTTTTCATGGAATCAGACATTCAATCATAACTCATTGATGACGATGAATCAGTATAACTCAAATCCTCAACTGGAGGGTAAAACCTACCCCCAAATTGTGAATTCAGATTCATTCTAACCTTTTTTATTCACATCTCGGGAAAATGTCATGACCATTAAAACAGTTATAAGAGGATTAGACCGGGGAAGGATTTGAACTAGTCTGGAAAACCATTCTCTGTATGAGATTCTTATAAATAATTACTGCATCCTTTCGGATGCAGTATATTTAAGCGAAAGACGGGACTTCTCTCAACCTTCAGGCATCCTGCCTTCAGTCTTCGAGCCGCCTTCGTCACTAAATTGACATCCTGTCAATTTACGCTCCAAGCATTCGCGTCGTGACTATAATAATCATACCAGAGCAAAGCCATTTGCTCTGGTAATTCTATCGAATAGGCCAAAGGGTGGTTCAAGCCCCGAATCAAATTACCTGTGTATTAATTTAAGCGAAAGACGGGACTTGAACCCGCGACATCGACCTTGGCAAGGTCGAGCTCTACCACTGAGCTACTTTCGCAATTATTGAAATATAATAACCGATATCTCTTTATAATCAAGACCTTTCAGGAAGATTTTTTAAATGCCTCTAAGAGAACTTCCCCAAATCCGGCACAGAGAGTAATATTGATCCCATAAGATTTAACAGGTGGTTTCATGATACTTCTTTTTTGGTTTCTGGCTCTAGCCGGAGGATTACTGATTCTCAGTCTCAGTTCTGACTGGTTTGTAACATCCGCCGAAAAAATCGGGGTGTACTTCCGTCTGCCTGCCTTTATCATCGGTGTTGTCATCATCGGATTCGGAACATCCCTGCCTGAACTGGCATCCAGCATCGTTTCTGTCCTTCAGGATCAATCGGAAATTGTCATAGCCAATGCCATCGGTTCCAATATTACCAACATTTTTCTGGTTTTAGGTGTGAGTGCTCTTTTTGCCGGTTCCTATACAATTAAGCATGATATTTTCCAGACAGACCTCCCCTTCCTGGCGGGATCAGCTCTTCTCATTTCACTGATGACTTATGATTTAAATTACACTATTCCCGAGGCGTTGATCTGCCTGGCGGCGTTAGGGCTTTATCTGTACCGGTCCATCACACAGGGTCAGATTTCAGAGCAGATCAAGGACGAGTATGCAGTAGAAATTAAAAAACCATCCTCCATGAATTGGATCATCCTGGTAATCTCCCCGGTTCTGATCACGGTGGGAGCAAGCTTAACCGTCAAATCGGTAGTTGCCATTTCAGAGATCCTGAGGATCGGGACAGAAATCATTGCCGTCACGGCAGTCGCATTTGGCACATCCCTTCCGGAGGTCATGGTCTCCATACAGGCCGCCCGGAAAGGAAAGGGAGACATTGCCGTTGGTAACGTGATCGGCTCCAATATTTTTAATACTTTTGCCGTCATAGGTATCAGTACTCTCTTCGGTCCCCTGAAAATTCCAGAGAGCTATCGCATTCAGACTTTACCCATTTTTATCGGTGCAACCATCATGGCATATTTCATTGTGCAGGATAAAAAAGTGTTCCGCTTTGAAGGAATTCTTCTACTCCTGTTTTATGTCTATTTTCTGGGTAGTTCCTACGGATTCTTCTGATAAGAGGGAAGGAATCCAAGCTCCCTCCACCAGGAGTTCATAGGGATGAAACCGCCCCTTATAGGCCATCCGTGGAGTCTCTTCTATGTAATAGCCCAGGTAGTAGTACTCCAATCCCCGGGCTGCGGTTTCCCTGATTTCTTCCATAACACTGAAACTTCCCAGACTGTAATCTGAGTATTTCGGATCATAACAGAAATATACGGAGCTGAGCCCCTGACCCGCAATATCCAGGATGCCGAAACCTGCCAGAACTCCATCTATAAAATATTCGGATTGAAAAGAAGGGACTCCAGGATTGAAAAAATTCCTGAGGAACTCGTCTTGACTGCTTTCCTGAGCGAATTTCTGGCGGCTATGTTTCTCATAAATACTGTAGAGCTCTTCCCGGAATTTCAAGGGACCAAACACAACCCGGGTCTCCTTGTTTCTTTTTAGGACACGCTTCTGACTTTTTGTGGGGGTGAAGAATGGAGCGAAAACCCTGATGGATCTGCACTTCCGGCAGGAGGGACAGACCGGCCTGAAAAAGACTGTACCGAAACGTCTCCACCGATGATCCAGAAGATACTGAAACTGCCAGCTGTCGAGCTCTGTTCCGGCAAAATACTCCTGCCTGTACACTTCATCCTTGAGATAAGGACAGGTGTCGGGTAATGACAACAAAGGGCTGCTCAAGATCCTCATATCTGGATACTATCAGAATACACCGGAATGAAACTATACATGGAGACCTTCTGAGTGATAGATTTCACCATGAATAAAATTGAACTCCTCGCACCGGGGGGAAATCTGGACGCCGCTATGGCTGCTCTGGAAAACGGAGCCGATGCCGTCTACTGCGGTCTTCAGGAGTTTTCAGCCCGAAAGGGAGCCAAAAACTTCAGCCTGGATCAAATCAGCCGCCTCAGAGAATGGACGTTTCGGAACTCCAGAAAAATCTATATCACCCTCAACACCATATTAAAAGAGGATGAACTGCCCCGAATGCTGGGATATCTGCAGAAATTGGAAGAACTTCAGGTGGACAGTATTATCCTGCAGGATCCGGGGCTTGCCCGTATCATAAAAAAGGATTTCCCAGGATTAACCCTTCATGGATCGACACAGATGGCGGTTCACAATCATTCGGGCCTTCAGATTCTGAAGGAGATAGGCTTTTCCAGGGTGGTCCTCCCGCGGGAAATGACAATGAAAGAAATGGCTGTCTTCAGGAAAGCCCTGCCGGATATGGAGTATGAAGTCTTTATCCATGGGGCTCAATGCTACAGCTTTTCGGGGATGTGTCTGGCTTCAGGCATGCTCTTAGGCCGTTCTGCCAACAGGGGAGAGTGCGGTCAGATCTGCCGGACCTGGTTTGACAGAGAGATGGACAGAGGCTACTTCCTCTCATCCACAGATTTATGGGCGGGCTCCCGGGTTCTTGATCTTGAAGAGATAGGCATCACCTCCCTTAAGATAGAAGGAAGGATGAAGTCTCCTGCCTATGCCGCCGCGGTATCAAGCTATTACAGGGCGATCCTGGAGAAGCAGGCTCCCGAAGAAATTAAGACCCTGGAAGAGAACCTGAAGGTAGCTTTTTCCCGAAACTCCGGGATCGGGCATCTGAAATCGGCGAAAGGACAATCCATGGTCGACAGGGAGTTCCCGGGACACAGAGGCCTTCTACTGGGAAAGACTCTGGGTGGCAAGGGAAACTCTCTTATCATTGAAACCAGTCACACCCTGTATAAAAGAGATGGCCTGATGTTTGTAACACCCAGGGGTGAGGCTCAGTCCTTTTCACTGGATATGAAGGGCAATACAAAACTGGAACCAGGAAAAGTGAGTATCCCGATCCCCTTCATGGCCCCCCCAAAGGGTACGGAACTCTTCAAAATCCAATCTCATGATAATCACACAAAAAGCCTGAATGAGCAGAGTCTGCCTTTATTTAAAAGACCCCTGTCAGCGGAGCTCCGCCTCTCACCAGACAGAATAACCCTGGAGGTACCCGCCTTCGGGTACAGCAGAGACTTCCCTCTCTCTTCCGAGGAATCTACTGGTTCCAGGGGGCCGGAAGAGAAAATCAGGAATGAGTTTTTAAAATCCGCCGATTACAGTTTTATACTCTCAACACTGTCCATTGAGGGGCTTGGTATCGATCTGGACAGTCGCTTCATTCCACCTTCGGTGCTGAAGAAAGTCCGTCAGGAAGCCTATAGAACCCTGGAAGAAGCTCGCCAGCTTCAGGATCAGCGGAGACTCATGGAGCTGCAGAAGGAGCTCATCGAAGACGCTGGAAAGATCAGTATAGGAAAAACAAGACTTCCCCCCCGAAAAGACCTGAATCCGGAATCACAGGCTCTGCCGGTGCTGACACCGGGCAAAATCCGGACAGCCCGGGTGATAAAAGTTGATGATCGTCCCTGTCTGCCCCTGAGTCCATTGATATTCCCCGGGGAAGAAGGGGCCTTCAAAGAAGAACTGATGCGGTTAATCGACAAGAAAGGAAGCCTGATCGGCATCAATAACTGGGGGCACATCCAGATGTATCGGGATTGGAAAAAGCAGAACAAGGCCCTCCGATGGTACGGAGATACAGGGATGCTTCTGGCCAACAGCCAGGCTCAGCTCCTGATGGAAGAGCTGATGGGTCTTGAGACAGACGGCTCTTACGGATGGATCGAGGCCGAAAAATCCGAAATTCCCGACTTCTTCAGTAAAGTAGGAAAAGGATTCAAACCGCCTCTGTTCATCAGCCGGAACTGTTTCAAGAAACACAGTCTGGGAGGCAGCTGTCATGAATGCCGCCTCTCTTTCGAGTATGATCTGGATCAAAAGGGCAGAACCTATAAGGTCATTGTTCAGGACTGCCTGACCTGGATCTTTTTAGGGGAAAAAAACCTGCATTCGAAATGACCGGGCCCAGTCTTCCAGGACTCCGGCGGATTTCGGGTCTTCGGAGACGGCCCCCGAGGTGATGACAGCCCCCTCAGCGTTTGTGAGGGAATAGCTGAAGACCTCAGCCATATTGATTCTCAGGATCAGAGCCTCTTGAAAGTTTCCTGACGCTTCTGAGCGGAGAAGGAAACCGCTGCCCTTTAATAATCGGCGGATCTTCCTAGTCTGAGCGGGTCCTACTTTTGTTCCGCTCAGACGGAGAGACAGGGGAAGCCTGAGTCCATACTGAAGCAATCCTCCCGGATTCCGGGAATATACTTCGAGAAGGAGGAGATCCTTCTGTTGCGAATCGCGCCGTTTCAGCAGGAGGGCCATTTCTCTGAGAGCTTCTTCACGGGGCTCTGCTTCCCAGACCTGGTCAAACTGTAGGGCAGCCTGATTCAAACGCGTCCTGTCCCCCTGTTCACGGCCCAGCTCCAAATTATACCAGGGAGCCGCTTCGGGAAACACTTCCAGAGAATAGGCTTTGTTGTAGTACTTTTCTGAAAGGGAAGAGAAGCCTTCGGTCGCAGCCGCCAGAGTCAGGTTACCCCGGAGAACACTGCCTCCCTTTAATTGAGACTGACCTTCTTTAAAGGCCATGGTCCGGTATTTTATTTTGTAATACTTCGATTTAATAAGATATGAAACCCTCTCCAGGAATCGGGAGACCTTTTTCTTGACTCCCCACTCCCGGAGCAGGCTGGTCTGGAAGAAAAGCCCCCGGTACAACTGATGATACTGCTGGTAAAGATCGAGGGTGAACTGCTGCCGGTTCAAGCCGTAGTAGTACAGCCAGGATTCATCCTTACTTTCAGCAATCTTCTTCAACTGCTGCAATGCCAAAGATAAGAATCCCCGATTCAAATACAGGGCGACCAGATTGCTCCGGGACAGGGGCGTTTCATCCAATTCTATGGCCTCCAGGAATTCCTCTTCCGCCCGGGAATAATTTTGCCTCAGCATGTTCAGATCTCCCAGGGCAAGATGCCCTCCCGAACGGTTCATCAACTCCAGGGACAAGGAGGCATACTCTGCGGCGGCATCATAGTCATAGAATGATTTTTCCGCCAGGGACAGGTTGTAATATCCTACCGAGGCAAAATAGGAGTCCTGTTCTTCCAGGGCATCATGGATGGCTTCCAGATAGTAGAGCCTGCAGGATTCGGGTTCATTCATTTCTGAATACAGGGTTCCGAGGGTGAGGGAAAGGTTCCGGTCAAATTCTTTTTCCAGAGCCGCTTCTATAAGAACAATGCCCTTTTCCGGCTGATGAGTCTTGTAATACATCCATCCCATATCATCCAGTAAAGCCTCATTTCCTTCCTCATAAAGGTCTTCCAGATACTCAAGGGCCTCAAAATTTCTATCCAGGTACCCCAGGGTTGAGGCAACGTTCTCCCGAAGGATACTGTCACCAGGATTGAGACTCTCGGCATCCCCGAAGGAATTCATAGCCAGGGAGTAGAGTTCCCGGCTCTTATAAAGATCCCCTCGGGCCATGGGAAACCGGAAATCCCCAGGGTACTCCCGAAGTCCCTGGTCCAGAAGATCGAGAGCCTTGTCAAAAAAATCGGCGTCTACCGCTTCCTGGATTTGAAGAAGAAGATCCCCGGGATCGTCCTGGGCAGAAAGGCTGATGAACCCTGCCAGACAAAAGAAAGCAAGAATGATCTTATTTTTCACGGGAAGCTCCCTTGAGAAAGAGAACCAGGAAGTAGCGGATTTTCCTGAGTCCCCCCGCCCGGACAGAAAGGGATTTTCTGAATCCAGCTCCCAGATGGGAGAGAGTCTTCAGATCCTCCAGGGAGGACCTCCCAAAGCGGATCTTTTCATATAACCCGATGAATTCTTTCAGCCCAGGATTGGATCCGGCCTCGAAGGAAGAAGCAAAGTCTTGAAATGATTCTCCTCTTTTTCGTCTCCTCAGCTGGGATTCGGCAAGAATCATATGCAGATGAAAGAAGAAGGATGCCTTCTTCCGGGAATCCAGAGGGATAAGGAGTGTTCGAATCCTGTTGAAAATACGCAACAGCAGCAGAAAAACAGAGAGGAGACACAATAATTTTATCCCGAATAAAACAGGCCGGGAACCCTTCTGGTTCCACCAAAACCGTTTCCGCCGTTCTTCCAGGTTCGTCTCGGATGCTTCCACGGCCTTCAAATGATCCCGGTTATCCAGAATCTCTTTCAGGTAGGGTTCCATCTCCTGTGTTGAAAAAGGAACAAATTGAAACTCCTCCCCGGGAGCCGGGATCTGAGAGGTCGGATCAAATTCAATCCAGCCATACTCGGGAAAATAAACCTCCACCCAGGCATGAGCCTGATTAGCTTTTACGGGGTAATAGTTTAAGACCCCGCTTGAACCGTCGACCCAGAACCCCAGAGCCACCCGGGCAGGAATACCTACGCTGCGGCACAAAAGAGCCATGGAAAAGGCAAAATAGGAGCAATACCCTTTCCGGGTTTCAAAGAGAAAATACCGCAACTGATCTCCTTCTACCGATTCTCCAGGATGGAGAGAGTAAAAAAAGTTAAGCTGAAGGTATTCTTCAATGGCGATGACTCGATCATAATAGTCCTCTTTTCCCTCAACAAGCCTCTCCGCAAACTCCTTGATATCGCCCTGTGCCCCATAATTTGTATAATATTCCAGAAATTCCTTCTCCTGACCAGAAGATCCTTCCAGAGTCTTTGCTTCAAGAAGATCCCAGCCCCAGGATTGAGAAACCATGGATTCCACCTTGTACATTCTGGAAAAAGAGGACTGTTCCCAACTCTGATAGGGCGTCATTGAGACCGGGCTGTTCAGACCAAGAAAGGCGGAAGAATCGAAGTTCACCAGAAAGTACTCCTGAACCATCCTTTCTGTCAGGAGAAAATCAGGGGAATCCCAGGTCTCGGGCTGTTCTCCAACAAGGTATTCCGGCTGAAGACGCCCGGGGACCTCGAGAGTCCCACCGGGAACCCGGAAGAATCCTTTTTCAACCGAATAGTCAGAGAGGACGAACCGGCGGATCATAAAATCATCACCAAGGCCCTCTTTTTTCATCATGAAGACAAGATCATCTTTCATAGAAATTGAGCTTTCAAGACTGAGAAAATCCGAAAAATCAAACCGGAAGAGAGAAGACTCCAGCAATCCGCCTCCCTCTTTCAGGGACTCATTCCTGTAGTTGCGGTTCAGGAGCATGAGGGATAAAAGAGGAATGAGAAGCAAAAGAACCAGAGTGGGGAAAACAGTGATGAATCGGCCCTTCTCTCCGGCGGTCATGACCAGAAGGATCTGAAAAATGAGAAATAGGAATAGAACCCCATAGCCGGTCATCAACTTATCCAGAGGCAGAAGTAGCCGCCATCCCGACCGGCTCATGAGCAGGGAGAGTATCAGAATATAACTGAACACCACCAGGTAATGACTGAGCCGCCCTCGCCGGGCCAGGATGGTCAAAACTCGAGCCAGAAGTATACAGGGCAGAATCGGAAGCAGATAATTGTAAAACTGCAGCAGGAAAAGGTCATGAGGGAGAGGCAAAAGGACCGCCAGAGGAGCCAAAAGTCGGATCAGGGGAAACAGCAGCAGAAACAAGAGGGCCACTAAAAATCCAGTCATCCCGGGATGCCTCGACGGAAACAGAGTCAGGATTCCTCTCGTGGTCAGAGAAATGATAAGACCCAGGATAAGAAAAAGAATTATTCCACCGCTAAAGGAGAGAGCCCCTGAAAAATTCATCCAGAGGATGGAAAAGAGGAGATATTGCTGGAGGCGGTGCAATAACGGAGGATTAAGCCTTAACAAAAAGCCAGCCCTCCCTTGTATCGCCACGGAATTGGGATGATGGAAGGATGAGAATGCGAACCGCCTGAGGGTATTCCCTCTCCATAAGAGCCAGAGAATCTGAAGAGGGAGTCCCAGTTGAAAAATAGTAGAGGATTCCAACAGAACCCCGGTTTGTCCAGGAGCCTCTTTCCAGAGGCTCTGGTGGAAGGGACGCCAGAAGATTCTGCCGATCCCTCAGGGAAAGTTTTCCCAGGTCAGCCACCCCGGTATCCCCGGGGAAAAGCCCGGAAACCTGCAGACCTTCTTCGCTGAGGGAATCAAGAAGCCCCGCCAGTACCCTCAGGATCTGATCGACTTCGACAAAGGACTTAACCCGCTGAAGTCTTCGGAAATGAACCGGAGGAGGCGCATCCACTATAAGAAGAGCAGACTTTCGGGAAGGAGAGAGACTGCTCCCCTCCCGGATAAACAGTTCCTCATGGCGAGCCAGCATTTTCCAGTGGATTCTCCGGGGATCGTCTCCGGGATAGTAAGGCCTGACTTCAAAAAAGTCCTGGTTTTTCAGGAAAGAGAGAAGAGACTGCCGCTCCGGGGCCTGAATACTGGAAGTCGGCATACCGCTGATCCGGGCTTGAGGAGAAGGATAAACCGTGACTTGCACAGGAGCCGTCCCCCCTATGGAGTATGCAAAAAAACCGGCCCAGTCAGTCAGAATCAGACGGAATCCCGTGACACGATAGGTTCCCCGGGGCAGAGCATAAGGGCCTTTCTCACAGGGAATTCTGATATGGACCCTCCTGAAAGGGTCCCAGGAAAGATCCATGACTAGAAATGTTATTAGATTCCGAATCCGGGGGAGCCCTGTCAAGGTAGAGAAGACATCCTGTGTATCAGAAAAACGGCCGGGAAGGGCCGGACAAGTCAATTGTTTTATATTGATTCCCAGCCAGAGGACAAAGGAAAAAAATTGAAAAAGATAGAGGATTATAAATGACAGGGCCGTAGCGAAAGGTATGGATTGGCCCGCCAGAAATGACCAGATCAGAAATCCCCAGGAGGCAAAAAAAAAGCGAGTCCCCCGGGATGAGTACGCAGCTGGTGGAGTTTTAAAAATCCAGAAAAGAGTCGATTAGAGGATTCCATCACACTCTTTCCAGCAGATATCCCGGATGATTTCGGAACAGTTGATTTCAGATGAAACAGGATTTGCCCGGTGGGTCAAAACGGGAACAGCCATATCCCGAATATCCTGATCGCTGATATAGTCCCGGCCTGAGAGCCAGGCCAGTCCCCGGCATGCCGCCATAAGCATCAAACCGCCTCTGGGAGAGACCCCTGATTTCAAATCCTTATGGCATCTTGTGGCTGCGGTTATCTTCACTACGGCCTTCATCAGACTCTCTTCACAAAAAACAGAGTCCACAGAACTGCGGCAGTCCAGGAATTCCTGAACCGTGCATACACCCTTCAAAACAGGCAGAACCGTATGGGATGGATCAGCCTTGAGAATAGCCAGTTCAGAGTCCTGATCCGGGTATCCCGGTGTCAAACGGAGCATGAATCTATCTTTCTGAGCTTCCGGCAGGGGATAAGTTCCCTCATGATCCAATGGATTCTGGGTTGCCAAAACAAGAAAAAAATCCCGGAGAGGATAGGTCTTTTTTCCCAGAGACACCTGCTGTTCCGCCATGACTTCCAGCAATGCGGCCTGAACCTTGGGTGTGGTCCGATTTATTTCATCAGCCAGTAGGATATGAGTAAAGACAGGGCCCGGGCGGAATTCAAAATCAGAGGTGTCCCTGTTCCAGACATCCACACCCGTAATATCATAAGGGAGAAGATCCGGAGTAAACTGAATTCTGGAAAAATCAGAAGAGCTGATAAGAGCGGAAAGGGTCTGGGCCAGGGTTGTTTTACCTGTGCCGGGCAATCCCTCCAGCAGAATATGCCCACCGGCGATAATTCCGGCGCAGAAAAACCGCAGCAGTTCATCCTGCCCTTTTATAACTTTTCTCATTCCCTGATAGAGAAGTTCGGGAATTTCCCGGGATATATCCGAGATTGAACTGTGGGGGGAGGGTTTTTCCATTACCATTATTATATTGACGGAACGGATAGAATACAATAAATTTAATTTCATAGATTATATTGACAGCTTTCAGTTATGCCATTAATATGGCGTTACCTTTACGGGGGTGTAGCTCAGTTGGCTAGAGCGCGTGAATGGCATTCACGAGGTCATGGGTTCGATTCCCACCACCTCCATTTGAGAGCTGAAGATTACTGGAGACCAGTTGACTTCAGCTTTTTTTTTATCAACAGGAAAAGAATATGGCAGATAATGACATTTTTTCTGGCGACATTGATCCGGAAATAGCTTCCCTCCTCGGTCTTGATGAATCTTCAACACTCGAAGCGCCCGATTATAAAAACCTCTTCAATGAAGGCGGCCTGAATGAAACAGAACAGGCCGAAGAGTCTCATGATGATATCAGTAGAGAGACTTTCTTTTTGCCGGAAAAGGACAGTCAGGAAACCAATCCCCTGTTTTCCAACGCCAACTACTACAAATCCATCCTTAATGGTGCAGGAGACCTGGCTCAGGAAATACATGAGAACATGTCCCAATTCCTGAAAGCCGTCGATACTCAGGATAAAATTAAATTCAGAACAAGACTGATCAGTCAGTACTGGGAACTCTACGGCATTATTTCTTCCAAGGTGAGGAAACTCCAGATAGAACCGAAGAGAATGCTTCTCCGCTACGGCCTGCTCCTGCCGAACATCATTTCCGCCGATCAAAGAGTAATGCTGGGCAGCATCATTCAGGAGAATGATACAGGGGAGCCCATTTATTATGTGGATGAATGGCTGGAAAAAGTAGCTTCCGGCATGGTTTCACCCCTGGCCACAGATGATCTGAAACCCACCAAGCGGTCGGGAGATCAGAAAATCAAGATGCAGTTGGATAAATCAAAAGGAAGCAGGGAAGCCCACCTCAGCACCCTGATGAATCTTCAAAACAAACGACGCTCCCTGGAGGAGCAATTGAAAAGCCGGGTCAACGACCTGAGCAGACATACCAAAAATTCCATTTTCACCCAACTTGAGAGCCTTTATGCCGTGAGTCAGAGCCAGGCTTTGACCGAGGCGATGAATACAATAAGAGAGCTCTCTTCACTCCATAAAGATATGACACTCCATTACAACCAGCTGAACAGTGCAGACCAGGACTACAGAAAGCTGGAAAAAAAGGCCCGTGAGAGCGGGACGATTTCAGATATAGATCCCTCAGAGCTCCAGAAAGAAGCCGGTAGTATCAGGCAGATGGCAAAACTCTGTGTCGGACGCCAGGGAAATCACTTCCCCATCCTTATGAGTCAGTTTTTTAAACCCCGGATTCAGGCGGTTGCCACAAGAGAGAATGTCATCCGGATCCTCTTTGATATTGAATCCCTGGATAACGGATTGTTCCGCAGGACCTTCAGACAAAAGACCAATAGGATCACACCCCACATAATACTGATTCCCTGCTACGGAGACTACGGCATCTGCTGGGAACCCTTTGAGCGCTACAATAGGGCAACCAGTCGTGGCAGGATAGCCATACCTCTCTTCCCCAAGGACCTGAAAACGGCAGTTCTCTTTGCTATTGCCGACCTCAGATGGCAGGTTGCCAAGGAAAAAGCCCAGCATTACTGGATGGAAGAAGGTCTTACCGGACACTACTATCAGTATTTCTCCGACAGAAAACTCCGGGGCGAT
This sequence comes from Oceanispirochaeta sp., assembly GCF_027859075.1. NCBI lineage: Bacteria > Pseudomonadati > Spirochaetota > Spirochaetia > Spirochaetales > Spirochaetaceae > Oceanispirochaeta > Oceanispirochaeta sp. The sequence continues at coordinate 13,713 of NZ_JAQIBL010000191.1, forward strand.
GTACGATTGAAATTCATTGAAGACTATATTCTCTGGATCACAAAGGAAGGAGAGGGTGTTCAGAAATTGGACAAAGAAGTCCGGGGTATTTTTTGGCGGGACATGCCCTTTCCCCAGGCATTAAAAGATAATTTGAGAAAAAGAGGCTTTGTTTATAACGAACTTTATAAAAAAGATGTAAACCGGGCCGCCTCAGACGGTTATTGATAATTCTGAAAACCGGAGATCAGGGGATCAGCGTTTTCGTGAAAACAGGGGATGCATATAATTTTCAAGATTCCACTTCTTATTGATCATCTTAACGATCTTTGAGTAAAGGAAAAAAGAGCCCACCACAGAAATTCCGATGATCAGCAGAAAAATCAGCATTTTCATATTGCTGTCTGTCTCAGGAGTTAGAACCAGGTTCCCGAGATACAGGAACAGAAGAAATAGTCCCAGCATCAGAATGATATTCACGATTGTACCGCCCAGCATAAACAGAACTGTATTTAATTTTTTATTCATCAGTTTTTTTCTCCTTGTTAAGCTCTCGGTTTTTTCTTATGAAAAAACCTGCCGCTAGATGATAAAAAAGGTCCCGACGCTTTGCGTCATCCCTTTTTATCATTCTCCTTCCCCCAGAATGATATAAACAGGAGGATTCCGCAGACAACCACAGAGGCATCGGCAATATTAAAAGTAGGCCAGCGTTCCAGGCCGAAGAGTCCATAAAAACGTACATCCAGAAAGTCAACGACACCTTCCGTACGAAAGATCCTGTCGATCAGGTTTCCGAATCCCCCCCCGAGTATCCCGGCCAGACAGAATTTCTGAAAAACCGTTTCTTCCCGGGACCGGACAATATGTACAGCCAGAAAAATCAGAACAAACAGGGGCAATAAAATAAACAGAGCATGTCTCAACTGCAGGGGAAGATTATCTCCCATGCTGAAGGCAACTCCGGTATTCCTGACATGGATCAGTCGGAAAAAATCATTCCCCACAGAGTAAGCGATGGTTCTGAGTGGAATCTGTGAAACCACCAGGTATTTGCTCAGCTGATCAGCCAGAATCAAAACCAGGGTTAGGAGAAAAGGTTTCCAGTTTTTTGTATGCTTTTCAAGATCCATAAAAGCTACCATATCAAAGTCCTGTGGGAACATCAATGAATTCGACAGGGATTCCCAGCTCTTTTGAGACCTTTTCCTGAACCGCCTGTACTCCCCGGATCTCGGTCATATAATGGCCGCCGAAGAGAACATTAATGCCTGCTTCCAGGCACTGATGATAGATGTTATGGGAGGCATCACCGGTTATGTACAGGTCCAGCCCCTCCTGGATGGCGGTACTCACTTCGTGAGTACCGCCCCCAGAGATCATACCCACGGTACGTATTTCGGCCGGTCCGAAGGGGAGCATGCGGGGATTGCTTTCCCATCCTCCGAATAGGGCTGGTACAACATCATCCCGTCTCAAAGGGGATTCAAGGCGCCCCTTTATTCCAATTTTAAAGCCTTTGTAATCAGAGAATCCTTCCTGATCCACCAGACCGAGGATCTCTGCCAGACAGGCATTGTTGCCGTAAACAGGATGCATATCCAGGGGCAGGTGAACGGCATAAAGAGCCAGGTTGTGATCCAGAGCTATTTTGACTCTCTTATAATGGGAGCCGCTGATGGCCACAGGTCGCCCCCAAAACAATCCATGATGTACAAAGAGAAGAGATCCTTTCAGATCTGCGGCCTTCTGCAGGGTCTCAAGACAGGCGTCTACCGCAAAAACAATCTTTTCAATCTCTGCTGATTGATCACCGATCTGAAGCCCATTGAGTGAAATATCAACTCTTTCCATTGATTCAATTTCCAGGAATGAACGGCACCATGTGTCAAATTCAAGAATATTCATTGTCCTATTATATTCGAAAAAAACCGTCAATGCGAATTTTTAGCAGGGAGATTATATTTAAATACTAGAAGAAAATCATCCCTATCGAAAAGTGAACTTGACAAGTGCAGTCTCAGAGCTATAATTTTATGGTTGATATATACTCAAAAATGGGTTAATCATTTACTATAAAATAAAGTACTTCTATAAGGACTGGCCATGCCTCCTACCAACATTTCAGAAAAGATAAAAGTCGCCATACAGAAATCTGTACCCGTGACTGTGACGACCTATAAATTGAACCATGAAACAGAAGTATATCTGGAAGATATACTGGGTGTGTTCCTACGCGAACTGGGGCAGGATGCCCTGGTGGATAGATTAGCCTACTGCCTGAAGGAACTGGCGGTCAACGCCAAGAAAGCTAACACTAAAAGAATTTATTTTGAAGAAAAAGGACTCTTCCTGGACAGTCAGGATGACTACCAGGAAGGGATGAAAAATTTCAAATCTGAAACAATGGACCGGATTGATCACTATCTGGAACTTCAGAAACAGAAAGGCCTTTTTATTAAGATTTCCTTCCATTCATTCAGTTCCAACTTCCGGATATCCATCAAGAACAACGTACAGATCACCCGGAAGGAACAGATGAGGATTTATGACCGCATAGCCCGCTCACGGGCCTTTGACAGCATGGAAGAGGCCTTTTCTGAAGTTTTGGATGATTCAGAAGGAGCCGGACTGGGGATTGTAATACTGATCCTGATGCTGAAAAAAATGGGCCTCGATGAAGAGTCATTTGAAATTGACGGAAATCGAGGAGAAACCATTGCATCCCTGACTATACCCATCGCCCAGATCAAGCTGGATGAAATGGATATGATGACAAACCGGATTGTTTCCGAAATTGAAGCGCTACCCCAGTTTCCTGAGAACATAACTGTCATACAGCAGCTTATCAACGATCCCGATTCTGATATCAATGAAATTGCCAGACGGATCAGTACCGACCCGTCTTTGACTGCAGACCTTTTAAGGGTCGTAAACTCGGCCAAATTCATGCTGCCTAACCGAGTGGATAACATCGCCGATGCCGTGAAGATGGTGGGCCTCAGGGGTTTGAAGAACCTTCTGTACTCCTACGGATCTGAAAAGATCCTGAATCTGCCCCAGAAAAAAGAACTCTGGGACCATGCTCACAGGACGGCTTTCTACTCCTTCAGTCTGGCGCGAAACATCAAACTTACCAAAGATTTTGTCGATGATGCCTATGTGGGAGGAATCCTTCACGATATGGGTAAGATCGTATTCTCCAGCATCCATCCGGAACTGCTCGAGAAAATACAGAGTTTTGCATCGGAAAAAGAACTCTCCGCCGGTCTATTTGAAAATTTGGCTGGAGGATTCAATCATGCCCAGATTGGCGCTAAAATTGCCGAGAAGTGGAATTTTTCAGATTCACTGGTTCAGGCCATTCGCTACCATCACGAACCCCACCTTTCTAAACCTGAATATAGAAAAGTGGTCAATTGTGTCTATCTGGCCAATGCTCTCTGCGATCTGGAAAAGGAGACAATCGTCTTTGACCAATTGGACAAGGATGTTCTCAAGTTCTTCCGGATCACTTCTGAAGTACAGCTGGATCGTACCAGAGAGATTCTCGCCCAGGCCTTCAAATCTGAGCTGATGATCTGATTTAAAAAATCAAAAACATCCCTATTGACTTCCTCCTAGCCATAGAATATATTGAATATACAATATTTCATATATTCAAGGAGCACAAAATGTCTGTTATTGTTTATTCAACACCCAGCTGTAGTTACTGTACCCTGGCTAAAGAATACTTTAAAAAAAATAAGATAGCCTTTACCGATTACAATGTGGCCGTTAATTCCTCAAAAGCAGAGGAGATGGTTAAAAAATCCGGTCAGATGGGAGTTCCTGTGATTGATGTAAACGGAAGAGTCATTGTCGGTTTTAACCAGAGCGCCATTGAAAATGCCCTGCACCGCTAGGCAAGCAGAAATTCTCCACTCCAGTCATTCATAATGATTCCAAAGGATACAGATACGTTAAGAGACGTCTTGTTTCCGTACAAAGGAATAGTCACAACTCCCCTGGATTTCTCTGCAAGAGCAAGACATTCCGGGGAGACTCCCAGCTCTTCAGAACCCAGAATAAGTAGCCCCTGTTCTGGAAAAATGAACTGATCAAGTTCCACTCCCCCCAGCTCCATGGCAAATACAGGCTCATTCAAATTTCTGAGCTCTTCAATTTCCACACGCCTCCAGGGAATTCTTTCGGTGCAGCCCATGGATGTCCTACTCGCCCTCAGATGTCCCGGGTCCGCGGTACCGGCGGATAAAAGGATTTCTGAAACGCCAAAGCATTCGGCTGTTCTGAAAATAGAACCCACATTGAAGGGAGACCTGATTTCATCAAGATATATTTTACAGGGAAAGATTTTCCGCTCTGCCCCGGAAAGATCGGGTCTATGGATGAGATCCCATTCTGCCGGAGAGACCCCGAGAGCCTTGATCAATTCATGTCTGATATGGTTTATCTTTCTTCTCAGAAAAAGAGGATCTTCTGACCCTACTGACAGATCAGTCCCTAGATCACCATAGGACGAGAGGGTCTGTTCCTGAGTCAATGCCCTAAAAAATTCTTTCAGATACAGGGAATCCGGTAAAACTCCTTCTGAAAGCTCCCGTTCCCACTCCCCCAGGATTTTTATAATCTTCCTCTCCCTGGTTCCGTCTTTCAGTGAGAATAATTTTCTGACAGTGATCATTACCAGCTGCTTTTCAAAATGCTGAACATCTGATCCACAGTGATTCCGCCCCGGCCGGTGAGGGTCAGCATTTGACCAGCAGTTTCTGCAGCTAGGGCCAGTGAATCCTGAAGAATCCCTGTGTTGCGAAGCTGAGAGGGCATGGAATACCATCCAATAAGCTCCCTCAGAGACTCCCTCAATGCTTCTGGAGTCGGGGGTACGTCTTCAAGATCAGTCAGCTGTCCCAGAAAGTGTTGAATCTCGCTGGTGGCGATACCGCAAATGTAATCCATGATATAAGGCATCAGAATCATAGCCGTGATGGGCCGGGATACCCGAAAGTGACCGCTTACTGATTCGATCAGAATCCCCGTCCAGAATGAACCGGTTTCCTGATGGGCCATGGCCGTCAGAAAACCTGCTTCCATAAGATCTGTAGCACAGTTAAGATCCCAGAAGCCTATCAGAGACTTCCTTCGGTGCCAGATCCGGCGGAAAGCAGAGAGACTGTGGACCTCGGATAAGAAGGAACGGGAAGGAATAACCGCACAAACAAGAGTATTCAACAGAAGTTCAAAAAAAAGCGGCGTCCTGTACCGTTCGGGTAAAGCAAGTGACTGTACGGGATCACAAACCTGTAAACACAGGGAATTAGGATGATATTCTATGATTCTGGAGACACCGGTGCGGCTGTCGGTCATGCTAAACCGGGGCTGGAGAAGCAGGGGAGACCAGAAATCACTGATCAGCTCTACACAGGGTAGTGAAATTCCGCCACCACTGCCCCGTTCCATCAGGATGTCGGGGTGCAAAACCTCAGGAACAGAAGAGGCTACTGCCCGGGCAATAGACAGAGTGCGGCCGCCTCCAAAACCCAGAATCGATTCGACATGGCTTCCCCGGGCAAGATTCTGGCAGCTTTCTATGGTAAAACTGGTTCCCTTCAAGGGTTCTTCATCATAAACAATGGTTCCGATTCCGTGGCTTTCCAAAAGTTTCTGGAGCTTTCTTGTGGGTTCTTTCAGAATTGTCTCGGAAATAAGGAGGACTCGTTTCCCCAATTTACTGATTTCAATACCCAGACGGTTGGTTTCATTGACCCCCTGGAGAATACGGGAGGGCACCTTTAAGAAAATTTCAGCCATTTTAACTCCAATTTGTTCCTGAGGCTGTGCACAGCCTCAGTGAGTTTTTGCTAAGGGCCTAAGGGCCTGAAAAAGAAAATGAATGGTATTATACCCCAGGGCAAGCCTCAGGGTATGAAACCATGCTTTCGCGGCACTTATTCGGCAATGCCCGCAAGCGGTCGCTGCCCTCATTTCATTTGCGAATCAAAAAAAAAGGCAGAGCCGAAGCACTGCCTGTAATATACACTGAAAATCTTTTAAATTCCAAATAGATCCATCAGCTTGTCTGCTACGGAGTTAACCACCGTGTCGTTTATATAATTCGGATCCTGCAGGCGGGCCTTAACCTCGGCAATACGATCTTCTCTGACATCGGGAGCAGCTTTCACGCTTTCCATAGCCTGGAGGAGCTCGGCACTCTTCTTGGCTTCGATGGAGACATCGATGGAATCAGATTTTTCTTTTATTTCAGACCGGACCGCTTTCTCTGTCTTGTTAGGACGGGATAGTGGATCAACCGGACCTATTCTATCTATTGTCATGTCAGCTCCTTTGCTCTCCATTAATAAATATCGACACGCCTACCATAATATTAACCTTTTTTCTCTGCCGAAACAAGTAAAGCAAACTCACCTTTTGAATGATTTCCTGTTTCTAGGTGAATAATCAACTTATCGGCAGTTCCCTCTATATATTCTTCAAATTTTTTTGTCATTTCACGGCCCAGCAGAATTTCCCGCTCTGGTTTCATCTCACCGATTTCCGAAAGGACCTTAATAACCCGATAGGGAGACTCATAAATCATAAATGACTCCTCTCTCTCCAGCAGCTCTTGAAGCCTTTTCTTCCGTTTCCCCGATTTTGGAGAAAGAAAACCCTCAAAATGGAATGATTTTCCATGAAACCCGCAGACCGAGACCAGGGTTGAAAAGGCGGAAGCTCCCGGAATAGGTATAATGTCGTGCCCGGCATCCCGGCACTGTCTGACCAGCAGTCTGCCTGGATCACTGAGAACAGGAGTTCCCGCATCAGAAACATAGGCAATATTTTTGCCCTCATCCAGAAGTTTGACAATACCCGGCGCACTCTGTTTTTCATTCCGGGCCCGACAGCTGATCAGATGTTTTTGAATGCCGTAATGATTGAGGAGTTTAGCACTCTGCCTGGTGTCTTCACAGGCGATAATATCGACTCCTTTTAAAATTTCCACACCCCGGAAGGTCATATCCTGCAGATTACCCACAGGAGTTGCCACCATATACAGTATTGCCATAAGATGTAGGATATATGAAAGCATGGCTTGTGACCAGATTGACAAGGCGGTTCCCAGGTGTTTCCTGAAATTCTGATTATTATTCTTCTCTTCACAATCTTGCTGGCCCTCATCATTTCGAGCCTGCGGTCTAAAAATACAGAGGAGAGTCCCCAGTCTGACTCCTATAGTTTTTATGATGAAACAGATGACAGGCATCCCTGTCCCCTCTGCGAACAGGGTCTTAACAGAGGAGAGAGGGTCCACTCTGTCATCTACAACAGGGGAGAAGACAAGCTCATGAATATATACGGTTGTCCCTGGTGCTATTCCAAGCATCCAGCCGGGTACAGAGAACCCCACAGGGAGCGCCGCTGCCCCTCCTGCAAGACCCTGTTTAAAGAGGGTCATTTTGCCATAGCCCGGGTTTTTGAACGGCCCGGACGAAAAATGCACATCCATGTTCTGGGATGCCCGGCATGCAGGAACAGCAAGGATGACTGATTTTTCTCTCCGAGTTATTTCCCTGATCACCCAGATACCCCAGGGAAAGATCTCCACTTACGGACGGATCGCGGCTATGGCCGGGGCTCCCCGGGGGGCCAGGCAGGTTTCCCGCCTCCTTCACAGCTCCAGCAGAAAACAGAATCTGCCCTGGCATAGAGTCGTTAACGCAACGGGAGGTATCGCGCTGTCCGGTGATGCCGGAGAACTCCAGAGAGCAATGCTGGAGTCAGAAGGAGTCGATTTTTCAAACACAGGGAAGGTTCTTCTCAGCCGTTTTCTATGGAAACCCTGATTTTTTACGCCTCTTTGCTCTACCAAAACCCTCAGCAGCCCCAGGACCCTTGGACAGATTCCGTCCTGATCTGATATTCTCTTAAACCATGAGCACAGTCACATTAACAGGCAAATCAAAATCGACTGAGAACCCTGTCCCTCTCAAGGGGACAATCCGGGTTCCTGCATCCAAATCCCACAGCATAAGAGCCCTCCTTATCGCCTCACTGGCAGAGGGTTCCAGCCGCATCAGGTCTCCTCTGTATTCAGAAGACAGCCTTTCCTGTCTGGAAGCCTGCCGAACCCTGGGCGCCCGCATCGAGGACAGGGATGACGGCTGGGAGATCCTCAGCCCCATCCCGCGGAATCAGAGGGGAGAAGTACAAATCAATGTGGGAAATTCGGGGACATCCCTCTATCTTCTGACAGCGATTGCCGCCACCCTGGGTTCAAAAGTCTCTTTTGACGGGGACGAGCAGATCAGAAGCCGTTCGGCAGAGAACCTCCTGAATGCTCTGAAAGACCTGGGAGCCACTGTGACCTCTTCACCCCGGGGTTGTGCCCCCTACTCGGTTCAGGGTCCACTGACCGGCGGAGAAACATCCATCAGCTGCCCCACCAGCCAGTACCTCTCGGCCCTGCTTCTGGCAGCACCCCTTTTGCCGTCTAACGAGGATGAGGCTGTCATCAGGGTACCCCTTCTGATGGAACAGCCCTATGCAGAAATGACACTGAAATGGATGAAAGAACGGGGAATCCTCTGGAACCAGGAGGGCATGAAGGAATTCCGTATCCGGGGGGGTCAGTCCTACTCCCCTTTTGATGCCCCCATTGCGGCCGACTTTTCTTCGGCCACCTTCTTTTTCTGTGCCGCCGCCATCAGCGGCTCCCCCCTGACCCTGGAAGGCCTGGACATGAATGACAGCCAGGGAGACAAGGCTGTTCTTTCCTATCTGGAAACCATGGGCTGTGTCATTGAACATCGGGAGGAGGGGATTCGGATTTCACCTGGAAACCTGAGTGCCGCTGTTCTGGATTTAAATGACACTCCTGATGCACTTCCTGCCATGGCGGTGACGGCATGCTATGCAGAGGGAGAAACCAGGATCGTCAATGTTCCCCAGGCCAGAATGAAAGAAACAGACAGGATTGCTGTGATGACAGCTGAACTGAAGAAAATGGGTGCGGACATCGAAGAAACACCCGATGGCATCATCATCAGAGGATCGGCACTGAAAGGAGCCAGCCTTCATGGACACGGAGACCACCGTGTGGTTATGGCCCTGGCTCTGGCCTCCCTTGGAGCCCTGGGAGACACTGTCATTGATACGGCAGAATCTGTGAATATCACCTATCCCGGATTTTTTGAACAACTGAAACAACTGAAAGAGGAAGCGAAATGATTGAATTAAGAAGCGATACTTTTACACAACCCAACCGGGCCATGCGTCAGGCGATGTACGATGCCGAGCTGGGGGATGATGTATACGGAGAAGATCCCAGCGTCAACGCCCTGGAAGCCCGTATGGCGGAACTATGCCAGGCAGAAGCGGCTCTTTTTGTCAGTTCGGGAACCATGGGAAATCTTATCCCTCTGATCATTCTGGGAGGACGGGGCAAGGAAGTCATCCTCCATGAAAATGCCCATATCCTTCAGCATGAGATCGGGGGGGTCGCCGCCGTGGCGGGAACTCTTCCCATTGCCGCACCGGGAGAACGGGGAATTCTGAGATCTGCCGCGGTAAAAAGCAGGATCAAGGAGACTGATTACGACATAGCTCACACCAGCCTGATCGCCATTGAAAACACCCATAACTTCGAAGGAGGAACCTGCTGGCAGAAAGAACAGCTGGAGGAAATATCCACCCTTGCCCGGTACAAAAACCTTCCCATCCATATGGACGGTGCCCGCTGTTTCAATGCTTCAGCGGCAACTGGTCTCTCCCTTTCTGATATTTTCAGTTATTGCACCACAGCGAACCTCTGCCTGTCCAAGGGATTGGGAGCCCCTGTGGGGTCTATGATTGTAGGACCCAAAGAGATCATTCATGAATCCAGACGCTGGAGAAAAATTCTGGGGGGAGGAATGAGACAAGCCGGGGTTCTGGCGGCGGCAGGACTTTATGCCCTGGAACATAACCGGGAGCGTCTGAAAGAAGACCATTTTCATGCCCGCATGCTGGCAGAGAGTCTTGAAAAATGCTCCTGGGCAGAAGTGGATATCAGACGGGTCGAAACCAACATCGTCTTTGTGAAAACTCCGGGTAAGGATGCAAAAAAAATAGAGTCCCTATTAGCCGAAAAAGGAGTCAGGGTTATCAACACGGCGGAAGAAGAGATCCGTCTGGTGACCAGCCTGTCTGCATCCTTGGAAGATATAAACACAGCCTGCCGGATACTTGAAGAGTTGGAAATGTGATGACCCGGGTCGGGTTAACTGATCTATCTTGTTTCCAGATAATTCAAATAATCTGTCCGTGTTACGATTCCCATCAGTTTTCTATCGTCAGCCACAGGAACATGGCCGATATTCCATTTTAGGAAAAATGATTCTAGATCCTTGACACTGGCATCACTGCTGCAGCTGTGAACCTTGCGGGTCATATAACTTCTCACAGGACCTTTCATCTGCTGTGACTTGCGAGCCTTACTGATGTCTCTGAGAGTCATAAAACCGACCAGTTCGTCACTGTCATTTAAAACAGGGGCTCCTGTGTGACCTATTTTTTCTAAAAACAGGGATGCATCCAGTACAGACCAGGAATCCCGGATGGTGTCGACAAGATCGGTCATCAAATCAAGGGCCGTAACAGCCGGCACAAGAGAATGAGTCAACGCCGTCAGAAAGGACTCATAGACTTCCTCTCCGAATTTCCCTTTGAGTTGGGCCGACGCGGCTCTTGTATGCCCTCCCCCGCCCCAGGGAGCCAGGATGCTGCTCACATCAATCGTTTCTTTCTGGCTGCGGGCAATAATCAGTGTTTTGTTGGCTTTTTCCAAGCCGAACATGATAAAAAGGGCATCCGCATTTTCTACTTCAAATACTTTTTCAACAACGGAAGCCAGACCGCTCACCTGCTCTTTCATCTCAAAATAGCTGAGAATGATTGTATGACCATGTATTTTTTTATAGACGAGGCGATTCAATACCTGATGGAAGAGTGAGATCTGGTAATCCTGCTTCATGGGTTTGAGGAACTGACTGACCAGTTTCATACTGGCCCCCTGTTTCATCAACCAGGAGGACGCCTGAAAATCCTCAAGACTGACATTTTCATGAGTGAAGTTTCCTGTATCGGCAAAAATCCCTGTCAGGGCAATGGTTGCATCGATGGGGTTCAGAGTCACCCCTTTCTCCATCAGGATAAGAGAGAGAATCGTGGTATTCGAACCATATGCAGCCGAAACCAGGGTTGCATTGACAAGATCGCAACTGTCGTTGCTATGATGATCATAGACCACCATCTTCCCCCGGAATTCCGGCATATACTCAAGATATTCCTTGAGCCTGCCGCTGCTGCGGGTATCAAAAACAATCATTTCATCAACAGTCATCTCCCTCAGGTCTTTCGATGGGAGAAAATCAAGATGCCCTTTATAAAGGTTATAAAGAGATTTGGCAACGGGATGAATCAGCCTGCTTTTCACACAAACCGCATCGGGATACAAATACCTGCCTAAAACCAGAGACCCTAAACAGTCCAGGTCCATATTGCTGTGTCCAACCAGAATTTTCAAAGGAGTCTCCTATAGGCCCGTGTATGATACAAGTATTTCCCATGAAACAAAATTAGTCAAAAAAAAAAGCTGCTTCCAGCGGAAACAGCTTTTATAAAAACCGGAAAGGAAAATTAAAGGGCTTTTTCCATGACCCGGTTCAGTCTCTGAGCAAAGGTATGGGGATCTTTCAGAGGAGCCCCTTCCGCCAGAATAGCCTGTCCCAAAAGCAGGAAGCTCACATCTTCCAGAAGAGCCTTGTCCGATGACCCCTGAAGCTGCTTCACAATGGCATGATCAGGATTCACTTCCAGAATAGGCTTGATCTCGGGCATCTCGGTCTGACCCATGGCTTTGAGCATCTGCTGCATCTGGGCGGTAGGATCATTCTCATCAGCCACGATACAGCTGGGGGATTCATGGAGGCGGCTGGAGGAAATAACATCTTTGACTTCGTCTCCCAGAATCTCCTTGATCTTCTCCAGAAGAGGCTTGATGGTTTTTTCTTTTTCCTTGTCCTCATCAGTTTTCAAATCATCTGTACTGCCGCTCTTGTTGACAGCCTTCATTTCTTTTTCTTTGTATGTCCCCATCATGGGAGCCACAATTTCATCAATGTCATCGTTCATGATCAAGACTTCAATGCCCTTCTTTCTGTAGGCTTCCAGGAGGGGTGAAGTTCTCAGGGTGGATTCATTGTCTCCGGTGATGAAGTAAATGGATTTCTGATCATCTGTCATACGGTCGGTATAAGAGGCGAGGCTGGTCCAACCTTCAACGGAGGTAGACTTGAACCGGATAAGCTCCATGAGGTCTTCTTTATTTGCATAATCCGAATACACACCCTCTTTCAGAGGGCGGTTGTACTGCTCGATAAACCCGTTGTATTCCTCTTCTTTCTCTGAAAGCTTTTTCAGCTCTCCCAGAATCTTTTTGACAGAGGCATTCTTGATGCTGGAGAGGATCTTGTTTTTCTGCAGGATTTCCCGGCTAACATTCAGGGGCAGATCCTCGGAATCGATGATCCCCCGGATAAAACGCAGATAGGTGGGAAGAAGTTCTTTGTCATCATCGGTGATGAACACACGACGGACATAGAGTTTCACACCAGGTTTATAATCGGCCTGATACATGTCGAAGGGAGCTTTTTTGGGGATAAAAAACAGTGTGTTATACTCCAGTGTTCCTTCTGCCCGGGTGTGGATTCGATGAAGAGGATCTTCCATATCATTGGAAATGGACTTATAAAACTCATTATACTCATCATCCTTAATTTCTTTGGCAGATCGTTTCCATAGAGCCGAAGCGGAATTGATCTGTTCGACCTTATCCTCTTTGATCTCTTTCCTGTCATCTCCCTCACCCTCATACTTGCTGGATTCATAGTGGAGAAAAATGGGAAAGGCAATATGATTGGAGTATTTTTTAATAATCTGTTCCAGATCATAGCGGTTGGCATATTCTTTTCCGGTGTCGTTAAGATGAAGGATGACAGAGGTACCCTGTCCTTCCTCCCGTTCCGCAGGATCCAGGGAATACCCTTCCCGTCCGTCACTGCTCCATTTCCAGCCAGCTTCTTCTCCAGCTTTTCTCGTGATGACATCCACTTTGTCGGCCACCATGAAAATGGAGTAGAATCCAACACCGAACTGACCGATTAAATTGGAATCTTTTCGGGCGTCACCGGATAAGTTACTGAGGAAGTTTTTGGTTCCTGACCGGGCGATAGTTCCCAGAGAATCCGCCAGATCCTCATCACTCATTCCAATACCATTATCTTTGATGGTCAGAGTCTTCTTGTCATCTTTATCAATGACAATATCAATCCGAGGGTCCCATTCCAAATTTTTCAATGACCCATCTGTCAGGGTCAAATATTTCAGTCTGTCCAGAGCATCGGAAGAGTTCGAAATCAATTCCCTGAGGAAGATTTCACTGTGAGAATAAAGGGAGTGAATCAGAAGGTCTAGAAGTTGATTCACTTCTGTTTTAAATTTTCTTTTTGACACGCATATGTCTCCTTGCCACTAATAATCAGGAGAATCCGGATATATATAGAATTGGGTTCTCTTCCTTTAAAATAATAATTTTAATATCAGTCGGCAATAAACAGATTCATCTCTTTAACCTTTTTTAGCCCCCAGGGTACAATTTTTTAAGTTTTTCAAGAAAATCCCACCTTTATGGTCTATTATTAGGTGTGAATCACTTCATTCCTGCGGGGAAGGGAATCTACCTTCAGTAAAGGACAACAGTTAAGGGCAATTGTTTTCCCTAAGCTTCACCTGAGATTCATCAGGTGGAGGATCTTCCCCATTTTTAGTCCTTAGAAATGAGAATGATACACTTCCATTTTTTTTTGAGTTCTTGCATAATCCTCTGATTTAATGAATAATTTCCTCATGGATGACCCAGACCCTTTTTTATGTACCTATCAGCAAAAATACTTCCAGATTTATTCTGAGTCCGGATTTAAACCCTTATGATTTCCGAAATAATATTTTTAATCTTCCTTTTTACTGTATCAGCCCTTTTTTCCTCAACGGAAACAGCCTTCACATCACTATCGATGTTTCAAATCCAGACACTTAAAAAAAGCTACAGCCATAGAAGCCGTCGAGTCGCAAAATTAACACAAAGGCCGGACGTACTTCTAACTACCCTCCTCATTGGCAACAACCTGGCCAACATCGGAGCAACCGCTCTTTCCACTTCTTTGACCATAAAGATCCTCGGGAATAATTTTGTCGGATATATGACAGGAGTGCTTACCCTCTTTATTTTGATCTTCGGAGAAGTAACTCCCAAACAGATTGCTTTGGCAAAAAATGAATCAATCTGTATCCATATGGCCTATCCTATTCATGTCATGTCTTATATATTCCGTCCGGTAATATGGGTGATCTCGGGAATCAGCTCATTGATCACCGGAATGTTTGCAGGACAGGTCAAAAAAACTTTTACCCTGGACAATCTCCTGCAGATGGTCACCTTAGGGGAGAATATGGGCATTGTTGAGAGCTATGAAAAACAAATGGTCAAGAATGTATTCCGTATCAATGATACGCCGGTCAAAGGGATCACAACCCGAAGATCCGAGGTCTTCTGCCTGGATAAAGAAGTCTACCTGGAAGATGTTCTGCAGACGATTATAGAGAAAGATTTTTCCAGAGTTCCCGTCTATCAAGACAACCCGGAACACATAATCGGAGTCATACTGACCAAGGATATCATGAAGGCATTGAGTTCGGGCGGAACCAGGATTAAATTGAAAGAGTTGATGAATGAGCCCTTTTTTGTACCCGAGACCCGTATGGTTCATGACCTGTTTCATCAGTTTAAAAATGAAAAGATGAATATGGCCATCGTTCTTGATGAATACGGCGGTCTCACCGGAATCGTAACCAAGGAAGACATCATCGAAGAAATATTCGGTGAACTCTATGATGAATACGAAGAAATGGAAAATGACAAAATTTTGAGTTGTGAAAACAATGAGTGGATCATTCAGGGTGACACCTCATTCTACGACCTTCATGACTACCTGGGCCTGGATCTTGAACACGACATCAAGACACTGACCATCAGCGGTTATATGACGGAAAAACTGGGAGTGATCCCCAGACTGGGTGCCACCGTGAGACTGACCGAGGGCGAATTGAAGGTCACCCGGGTCAATCACAACAAAATTCAAGAGATTAAATATAAAAAACCAGAATAACCGGAGGGATTCCTTCGTTATTCAACAGAGACACGGATAGATTCATCAACATGATCTTTTAAGCCCTGTTCAATGAAGCTAAGGGTTCCCGTCAAGGCGCTCCCGCAACCCATACAGGCCCCCTTATAGCTAATAGAAACAAGGGTCGATTCCCCCTGATCTTTTATGTCCAGGATCACGACATCTCCGCCATCTTTGTGTAAAAGAGGCCTGATTTCTGCATCAAAGTGATTTTCTATCATCCGCATTTTCTGGAAAGAAGACCTGGAGGAGAAAGGGAGTTCCTTTTTCTGTTCTACTTCCCGATCCATCTGGGCCCTGGTTTCTTTCAGTATATCCACCAGATAATACTTTTTCTGTTCGTGTCCCCCAGGTCTGATACAGGACTTACAGAACGCCCCTGCTTTGGTATAGTCGGTAATCTCTTCCACCGTGGTCAAATCGTTGATTCGAATGACTTCCTGAATGGTTTTCAAGGTAACACGGGCACATTCACAGACCATTTCATCATCATCAAGGATTCCTTTTTCAACCCCCTTATAGATGGCAGCAGCCTGCTTGATCACATCGTAGGCCATAACTGAGCAGTGCATTTTCTGAGGGGGAACGGCGGGAGTATCCGGGTCATCCCGAAGTGACTTTTCCACATCAAGGTTGGTAATTTCCAGGACCTCATCCACAGTTTTACCGATGCAGAGCTCAACCATCATATCGCTTGATGCAATAGCCGTACCACAGCCGAAGCTCTTAAATGAGGCTTTGACTATTCTATCGCTCACCTTATCCACGGCCCAATACAGACGGACTGCATCACCACAGGACTCGGCACCCCAGTCAGCGATGACGAGGCGCGCATTCAAGGCTTCGGCTTCTGCCTCAGTGATGAGGCCGAGGTAGGTCGGATGATCCATTCTATCCGCAACTTTATTTGAATAATTATCCCAGAGAGAGCCTCCGAGCAGATCATTCTTTGCCATAATTATTGTTCTCCCATATAGGTACTGGAAATGGCACGGAGCCTCTGTACCGTCTTATTTATTACATCAATACTCTTATCAATTTCTTCTTCTGTAGTGAATCGGGACAGGCTGAACCTAACCCCGGTATGGGACAGGTTATTATCCAGATCCATGGCTTGAAACGTTGCATCCGCTTCAAGGTCTTCCGATGAACAGGCACTTCCCGTCGAGGCGGCAATACCATTTTTGTTCAGGTCCCAGAGGAAGGCTTCACCCTCGATCCCTCTGAAGCTGGCCAAAATTGTATTGTGAGTCCTGTTCTTCCGGTCACCGATAACCATGGTGTCCGGCAGATTCAGAATGGCATCTTCCAGCTTGTCTCGCAGTCTCCCCACTTCCTTGTTCAGAAAATCCAGATGCTCAGTGGCAAGTTCCATGGCCAGCCCCATACCTACCATGAAGGGAACATTCACTGTACCCGCCCTTTTATGTCCCATCTGTTCACCACCATGAAGAAGGGGAGTGATGGAGACAGAGTTCCTGATATATAAGCCTCCTGCACCGATGGGTCCATGGAACTTATGAGCGCTGAATGTCAAATAGTCTGCAGGAACCTCTTTCAGACTGACCGGAATTTTCCCCAGGGCCTGGACGGCATCTGTATGAAAAAGAACACCCTGCTCTTTTGTATACTCTGCCAGTTCTTTTATCGGATTGATCAGACCGGTCTCATTGTTCGCCCACATGATGGAAACCAGAGTGGTTTTCCCGGGAATCAGATGAGCCTTCAGGGTCTCCAAAGTCACCAGACCCGCTTTATCGACGGGGAGGTATGTGACCTCCACGCCATGAGCCTCTTCCAGATACTGGCAGGTTTTCAGAACACTGGGATGTTCAATCTGGCTGGTAATGATATGACAGGGTTCTCCTTTGACCAGAGAATCCATAAAAACACCCTTGAGAACTGTATTGTTCCCCTCTGTGGCACATCCATTTATAATAATATCATCTTCATCGTCTGCCCCGATGGCAGTATACATGCGATCCAGGGCTATACTCATATAAGGATGGGTTTCTGTTCCGAAACGGTGAAGTGAGTTGGGATTTCCATACATCTGACAGAAAAAGGGCTCCATGGCCTGTTTAACCAGAGGATCTACGACTGTTGTCGCATTGCTGTCGAGGTAGATTCGTTCCATTTCATACTCCTGTTTCATAAATATAATTAATTTTAAACAAATTGAAAATAGAAATCGCCTTTATATGCTACTAATTTCCTAGGGATTGCTGGTTTTTCACTTGTCCCGAGGCTATGGGTTGATTATATTCAGAGTCTAGAACGTCAAAGTTATTTCCGGAGGAAGAATGCAGCGGGAAAAATTAGATTACAGTCACAGAACATTATTAGTACCTTTTCTTCAAAAGATACAGACTCCTCTGTCGGAATATTGCTTTGCCAATCTTTATTTTTTCAGAAACACACACCAATATGAAGTTTTACAGGAAGGAAATTTTTACTTCCTTTCTGGAATAAGCTATGACAAACAGCGCTATCTGATGCCCTTGCAGGATCTGTCTGAGTCTGAAGAGTACGCCAGGGAACTGATCCGGATAGGGAGAGAAGAGGATTATGACATGATCTTCCCCGTCCCGGACGAATGGCTCGGGACTCTTGAAAAGCAGGATTTTTATAATGACTACAGAGAGCAGGATTCGGACTACCTCTATACAGTCGAGAAGATGCAGCACTATCCTGGAAGAAAACTTCACAAGAAAAGGAACCTCCTCAAGCAGTATGAAACCCTCTATCTTCCCCATGTGGAAGAACTTTCGGATGACAACACAAGCGGACCTCTGGCTCTTCTGGACGGATGGCAGGAAGCATCGACTCAGGAGATGGGGGATTCCGATTACTATCAGTGCCGTGAAGCCCTTGAAAAGCGAACTCAGTTCAACCTGAAAGGCGCTGTATTTTATGCCGACTGCGAGCCCTCAGGTTTTATGATCGGCGAAGCCGTCAGTCCCGATGTTTTTACCATTCACTTCGCCAAGGGTGATATAAAATACAAGGGAATCTATCAATTCATGTTCAACCGTTATGCAGAACATTTCTGCAGGGGTTTCAAAGAGATCAACCTGGAACAGGATATGGGAATGGAGGGGCTGAGGAAGACAAAACGTTCCTACCTTCCCGATAGAATGGGGATCAAAAACAGAGTGTACTTCAAGAAAAAAGCTCCGGTCTTACCAGAAAAAAGGAATCATTTCCCCACCTGGGATTTCCAGATCTGACATGCCCCCTGATTCTTAAAGGTTTTCAGGGCTTTTTCCATACTGCCTCATTGATTTCCACTGGTTTGAAATGCTACATTCTTGAACATGGAAAATATGAAAAGAACCGCTACATGCGGCAGTCTCAGAGCATCTGATGACGGAAAAACCGTTCTCCTCAACGGATGGGTTCACAGAAACCGTGATCACGGCGGCATCCACTTTATCAATATGAGAGACCGCTATGGTGAAACTCAGATCGTTGTGGATGAAGATGCTCCCGTAGAACTGGCAACTCTGGCAGGGAGTCTCAAATTTGAATACTGCATTGCCATGGAAGGTCAGGTCAGAAAAAGACCCGCCTCGATGGTCAACCCGGACATGTTAACCGGTGAAATTGAAATCTCTGTCAAAAAAATAGAAATTTTGAATACCTGCCACACCCTCCCCTTCATGATCGAGGAGGAGACAGACTCTAATGAAACAGCCCGTCTGAAATATCGATACCTTGACCTCAGGTCCAAGGGTATGCAGAACAGAATCATCCTGCGGAACAAGGTGACCTGGGCCATCAGAGAGTTCCTGCAGAAAGATGATTTTCTGGAAATTGAAACTCCCACTCTCATCAAGTCCACACCCGAAGGAGCCAGAGATTTCCTTGTGCCCTCCCGATTACATGCTGGAAAGTTTTTTGCACTTCCTCAGTCTCCTCAGCTCTACAAACAGCTGCTTATGGTCTCAGGTTTCGACAAGTACTTTCAGGTGGCCCGCTGCTACCGTGATGAAGATGCGAGAGGGGACAGACAGCTTGAATTTACACAGATAGACATAGAGATGAGCTTTGTTTCCAAAGATGATATATTTGCAGTGACTGAGGGGATGATGGGACATGTATTCAAGGAATCACTGGGGGTAGACCTCCCTGCGAGCTTTGAACGACTGACCTATGATGACGCCATGAACCTGTACGGATCGGATAAGCCGGATCTCAGATTCCCACTGGCTTTCCATGACTTTGCCCCCTTTGTTCCTGCCAGTGAATTCGAAGTCTTTAAGGGGGTCCTTAAATCGGGAGGAACCGTTAAAGCCATGGTCGTCCCGGGTGCCGCAGCAGATTTCTCCAGAAAAAAAATAAGCGCCCTGGAGGAGACTGCAAAGACCTATGGAGCCAAGGGTCTGGCCTGGATGAAGGTGACACCAGACGGACTGGACGGGGGGATATCCAAATTTTTTACAGTTCAGGCAAATGACATAAAAACCGGACTGAATGCAAAGGAGGGCGATCTGATCCTCCTCATGGGAGCCAATTGGAAAACGGCATGTACCTCATTGGGAGCCGTCCGTTCACGCCTTGGAAAAGACCTGAAACTCATCGATGAGAGTCAGTTTAAATTCGCCTGGATCATAGACTTTCCTCTCTTTGATTACAATGAAGAAGAAAAAGCATGGGAACCGGCACACCATATGTTTTCCATGCCCCAGCACCAGTACCTTGAGACAATGGAGTCTGACCCCGGCGCAGTGAAGGGAGACCTCTACGACCTGGTCCTCAACGGTTACGAACTGGCCAGCGGTTCTATCAGGGTCCATGATCCCGAACTGCAGCAACGGATCTTCAACATTGTAGGATTCCCGAAAGAGATTGCGGAAGAACGCTTCGGCTTCCTCCTGGAATCTTTTCGTTATGGTGCTCCTCCCCACGGAGGAATTGCAGCAGGTGTGGATCGACTGGTGATGATTATGGCCGGCAAAAGTTCCATCAAGGAAGTCATTCCCTTCCCGAAAAACAGCGCAGGGATGTCTCCCATGGACGACAGCCCTGCTCTTGTAGACATTGACCAGCTTCAGGATCTGCATCTTCAGGTGGTCATGCCCAAAAAAGAAATTTAAAAAACTGCCTCTGTGAAAAAGGGGCAGTTTTTTTAACACGATTCGGAACCTATATGGTCAGAACTTTCGGTTCTTCATCTTCTTTCTCACCCAGAGATGTCACGATAAATTCATTGGTCCTCTTCAGCCGGGACGCGAGAAGCCGACTCAGAAAAAGACCGTATTGGGGATAGAGTTTCAATATCTTAATAAATGATTTACTGGGAATGCGAATTAACTTTCCCATTGTCTCTGCGATGACCGAAGCACTGCGGTCTCTGTTCAGTAAAAAAGCCATTTCTCCTAAAAAGACATCTTCCGGAGTAATCCGTCCGACAATGTTTCCATGATGAACAACTTTGTATGTACCGCTTGAGATATAAAAGATAGAGTCTCCCGGATCTCCTGCCCGAACCACAATATCTCCCGGTTTAACAATGAGCATCTCCTCCGTCGAAAACCCCGCCGGAGTCAATCGTTCATGGAGATGCCTGTGAGACATAATCATTGTTACCTGATTTCCCTTCTTGTTAAACAGTATCCTGTCTGAAACAACACGGGAAAGGAGGATTCCCCGCCCTCTGAGGTTATCAGAAGAGGCATTCTGGAGAGAGTTCTTATATGCTGCCACATCAAAGCCCTCTCCATCATCATGAATTACAAAACGCGACTCCGATTCCGACAGTATCCACTCCAGAAGGACTCGTCGCCGACGGATATCCTGATCCAGTGTTTTTTCCTGAATGAGCTCAAAAAGACTGCCCCCCTCACCAAGGCGCTTGTCTCTTTCATCCCGGCTGATGCCGCAATTGCCGTGCTCGATTCCGTTAAGAACCAATTCTGTCAGTGCCATCTGAAGTTTAAACCGATCCTCATCTGAAACGCGGCCGGACCGGACCATATTGATCGAAAGCAACCCCGTATACACAGAAACAACAGAATAATCCGTATTGGAAATATTGAAGGCCCCAGAAAATCGACCCAGCACATTGTCTGCCAATTCATTTTGATATATCAATTGCCTGTTGGCATACACGATGGATAGGATCTTAGCAAAATGGGAACGGATTCTGGAATAGTCCAGGAGGGTTAATAAATTCAGGCTCCTGAACTGATCCAGGAGCGTATCTTCCTGATGTCGGCCAAGATCATAGATACCAATGATTCCGGAACTGTGCAGCCAGGAGTCTTCCATGATCTTTTCTTTGAGAAAAGTCAGATCCAGATTCTTATCCGAAAGGTGAAGAATGGTCAGTTCGGGAAGTTCCAGATTCAGGATATCCAGTGCATCCGTAATATTATCGGTGAAACGGAGATTGTAATCACCAGGGAACTCATTCTGAATCACCCTCTCTATTCCCTGGTTGATAATGGAGTCGCTGCAGATCGTTACAATTGTATTCATTCGTTTATTTGGCCCTATAACAATATTATCGCTCCCCAGTGTCATAAAATTGAATAAAAAGACCAATATTATGAGGATAAAAATTTTTATTTGGTCTGTGATATATTTCACACATGGGGGTTGCCGGTTTTTAACTGCTCTTCTATCATCAAAGCAGGATGTTAAAAGAAAAGCTTTCTGAGGCGGCTCATTTTCGAATGATCAGGCTCTATATCACTCTGTCCAGAATGGAGAGTGAATGGTCACAGACAACACTGACCTCGGGAGAGCTGGCCAATTTCACTGGGACAACGGCAGAGTTGATCCGAAAGGACCTCAGCTTCCTGGGCTGTCCGGCCGAAGGCCGGGGATACAAAACGAACACCCTGTTGTCAGGACTGAAAGAAAAACTTCATTTAAATGTCCTGAAGGCAGGCCTTGCCGGGCTGGATAGCTGGGGTTCTATCCTGATCAGAGAATCCGGTAGTTTTCAGGGACTCCAGATAACAGCCGCCTTTGATGGAAGCCAGAACCGCCTGGAAAGAACTGAAACAAGGATATCCCTTTATCCCAGCTATGAAATAAAAGAGGTCTTTCAGAAGGAGAAAATCCGGATAGGAATCCTTGCAAGCGAGACGGCACAGCCGGACAAAAACCTGCAGCGGATGCTTGCCGGGGGAGCCAGAGGAATTATCAATCTGACAAGCTGTCCCCTGACTGTACCAAAGGATGTTTATTACTATCAAGCCGACTTAAGTCTGGGATTTTTGAGCATGATCTCCCGTATTAACGAGTCAAAAAAGTAAAAAACCGGAACTACCGGAAGAAAGGAAGTTAAGATGTATGCAATTCAGACTATGAACAAGATTTCTGCCAAGGGCCTGGAGAAACTGCCCCGTGAAATCTTTGAAACCGCCACAGAGTTGACCCGTCCCGATGCCATTCTCGTACGGAGTTACAAGGTGGGAGAAGATGAGGTTCCCCACACTGTCAAAGCCATCGCCCGGGCCGGAGCGGGTGTCAACAACATACCCGTCAGCTATTGTACGGATAAGGGCATTGTTGTCTTCAACACTCCCGGAGCCAATGCCAACAGTGTGAAAGAACTCGTCCTCACTGGTCTTTTCCTCTCATCCAGAAATATCAATGCCGGAATCAACTGGGTTCAAAGTTTGAATCCCGAGGACGATGTATCCCGACTGGTAGAAAAAGAAAAATCTCGCTTTTCCGGACCTGAAGTCCAGGGCAAAAAACTGGGAATCGTCGGTTTGGGAGCCATTGGAGTTCTTGTAGCCAACGCGGCCCTGGCCCTGGGAATGGAGGTCACAGGATTTGATCCTTTTATCTCCATCAATGCTGCCTGGGGACTGTCACCCGAGGTCAAGAAGTCCAGTTCTCTGGAGCATCTGATTGCCAACTCTGATTATATCACCCTCCATATCCCCTTGAACGATAAAACCAGAAGCATCATTGATGAGCAGCAATTCTCTCAGATGAAAGAGGGATCCCGGCTTCTGAATTTTGCTCGGGGAGGCCTTGTGAATAATGAAAGCCTCAAAAAGGCAATCGAAAATGGAAAAATCAGCTACTATATCACCGACTTCCCTGATGGTGAACTCCTGGGCAATCCACAGATCATCACCATCCCCCATCTGGGAGCCTCGTCACCCGAAGCAGAAGAAAACTGCGCCATCATGGCAGCCAACCAATTGAGGATTTTCCTTGAGACAGGAAATATAACAAACGCCGTCAACTATCCCAACTGCACCATGGAGTATGAGGGGGGGCACCGACTGCTTATCGCCAATAAGAATATCCCCAACATGGTGGGACAGATCTCCACTCTTCTGGCAGAGAATAAGATCAATATTCAAGAGATGATGAATAAACACAAGGATGAGATTGCCTACAACATCATTGACATTGACAAGGCACCAAGTGAAAAACTTCTCACCAGCCTGAAAAGTATTCCGGGGGTCGTCATGGTTCGTCCCATCCCGCCACGGGTATAAAGATCAATAGTTTGCCGGGAAGGTTTTCAGATCTTCCCGGCGGTAAAGGATCTTGACTCGGCTTGTATATTCACCGGCCCGGATACTGATGACAGGAGGACCGGAAAGATAAACTGAACCCGTGACTTCCAGGGGCCTGTTAAAAATCACAGCCCTCAGATCCGACCTGAGGGCCTGTTTCACCGCTTCCTTCAGGGAGAGTGTCCGGGCATCCTCCAACATCATAGGAACCCCGCCTACCGCCGCAGAGGACTGAAACCCGCCGCCCTGGCTGATCCGGATCCTGCGGTTCTGATAATCATCGGGCCAGTAATGAAATAAAACCATCAGGAACTGGGTATCATCCAGCACCTGCTGGACCTTCATAGCAGGATCGCCTTTATGAATTTGACTTACCGGGGTCAGTTCAAAAACCTCATCAAAAGTCTCTTCACTGTTCCCGGGAACGTAGCGGAATGTAAATCCATAGATCATTCCGGAAAAAATCCACCGGGCATCTTCCAGCAGGAGTTGGATGGCCTCCTCTCGAATCTCATCATATCCCTGAGGGATCACCAGCTTGTCCTCTGCGTAGGGCTTCATCATGGTGGCGAATCCCAAAGCTGAATAATTGATATCCAGCGTCAGGGAGAGGTAGGGATCCGACGCTGACAAAGAAAAGAGAGTGATAAAGCTCAGGATAAAACCGGCAGTCAGTCCCTTCAAATTCCTATCCTAATGCCAGGGATTATTCCGGGAGTCTCGGAACACCTTCACTGGATCCAATCCCAGACGAATCATAATATACAGATAACCGAAAAGGAGTCCCGCCAGGTGTGTCATATGAGCCACATTGCCTCTTGCAAAAAAAAGGGAGAACACTTCGATACCTGCATAAAGGGAGACCATAAGGGTGGTCCGCATGGGAATGATTCCAAAGAGATAGATTTTGGAGTGAGGAAAGAACACCGCAAATGCCAGAAGCAGTGCAAAGATAGCCCCCGACGCCCCCATCAGAAAGACATTTGTACTTCCTGTAAAAATGTAGATGACGAGGGAGGCCAGCCCTGAGAGCAGTCCTGTTCCCAGATAGTAGGTCAGAAATTCCCAGGATCCCATCCGCTCTTCCACCTGGGGTCCGAAAAAGAAGAGACCCAGCATGTTGAAAAGGATATGATTCATCCCGCTGTGGGTAAACATATAGGTCAGGGGGGTCCAGTAAAAATGATCTCTCACAAAGAGAACGGGATTCAGTGCGAGGTACATCTTCAGATTGGGGAACATGACGGTCAGAAAAAAGACACTCACATTAATCCCTATCAGGATCAGTGAAAAATTTCTAAATGTATGGGGGAAGGGTTTTCTGATTCCCCGGGCTTTATTTTGCATTCTTATAAAGTAATGCTCCCTGAAGAAAAGATCAAATTATTATGATCCATCACTGCAGAGAAAACAGCCTGAAACTGCCAGGCTTGAGATCGGTGATTGTCAGAGAATGATCCGCCGAAAGAAAAAGGCTTCCCTGAGCCGAGGAAAAATCAGAGTCCACAACCGAGAGGATTCTGTTTTTCCCGGTAATGAGGCTGTAATCTATTTTGATGGTTCCCGGGTTTTTCCCTTCAGGATTATCCAGAGCCATCAGTGGAATTAAAAGCCGTCCTTTCTCCCGGATGATCCACCATGCAAAGGACTCATCTGCCACGACCCGTAGGAGATGCCCTTTATCCAGAACAACCTCATACCGTTGGTAGATATCTTCCATACGGTTCTGAATTTCCGCCATATCTCCCTGCAGTATCAGCGGACGGCGGAAGAGGGAGACCGTACTGAACCGGGATAAGAAGAGGCTGCGGAGCAGATCCTTTGAAGAACCATGATCTCTCGAAAGGAAGACTCCCTGAGTGACCGGATATATACGCCCTTTATTCTTCTCATGTAGATTTCCAAGTCCGTGAAACCAGGAATGAATGGACTCTTCATCCATTTCAAAACGATCCTTACCCTGATTCACCAGGACCACCGGCTCTACCGGATCTGACGGAGGGTTCCGCTGCTCAGACAACTCGAGAACCCATCCTGTGTAGCGTTTACAAGCGCCTTTCACACGCAGGACCTTGTAGAGAGTCTGGATTTTCTCATCCGATAAGGCAGAGGGAAGAGCCAGATATACAAAATCCAGAGGAAACCGGGACTGGAGACCCGGAAAAATCCCGGAAAAATAGACAAGACCACCCTCTTCCGTAAAATCAAAACAGACAGAGCCGCCCGGTTCCTCCACTACGGCTAAATCATTCTTTGCCGCCAGGGTCTTCAAACGGGAATAGTCATAGCAGCCACTTCTTTCAAATTCTGCCTGTACGAGCCTCTGTATCCCCTGAATCAAAACTTCTTTCTTTTCTTCCCTTCCCGAGAGGGATGTCCATGTGAAAAACTCCGGTTTCCGGTAGATCACGGCAGAAGCAGGATCAATCAGAGGGGACAGAAAATACCCCGTCTTTTTTCCACAGAGATGGGCGGCACTGAGAAGGAGGCGAAACTGATCCTCCAGACTCAATCCGCAGCTGTCCAGAAAGGGATCGGAATACCGATTATCAATATGAGAATGGCTTTTGGGGTGAAGGGGCCTGGATTTGTCACATTCGGTGACTGGATTAAAAACAATACTGTCTGTGCGCAAACGGGGCAGCTCCATAAGAAGCCTGAAAAAAGAACCATAGTCCCTCACATCCAGAATCTGGAAATCTCCATTTCGAAGCCAGCGATCATCCCTCCGGCGTCCTACGGGGCTGGATGATGATCTGATAAGGGACAGACGCCTGTAAAAATCAATGACCGCAGCTGCAGAAATTGTGATCCTTTGAGCCGGAGAGATCTGTATATATCCATGCTGAGTGAACTCTCTAAACAGTTTCTTGCCATAAGCCTTATCTTCAGGGTTTTCCGAAGAGACTGCTGAAAGCTTCTGCCAAAGGGATTTTCCTGTTGTTGCCATTGTTTTTTATCATACCCTGAAAAAAATGAACATCAAAGCATTTTCTTAACGAAAGGATTCGATTATCCCGCACTGGAGTTCCCGGGCTGAAGATTCCGGAAATATTTCTCTCAATTCTGCCGCAGATTCCCGGAGCATAGAAAGAGCGATATCTTCGGCTCTCTTGATCGCCCCGGCATTTTCCAGGATGCGAATAGCCTGATTCACCTCATCAGATCCCTCTTGGATACCTTTCTTTCCGGCGGCTTCCATCAGAGGGGCGAACTCTCGGTATTGATTCCTGTGGCTCTGATGAAATAGAATAACCGGAAGGCTCTTTTTTCCCTCTACAATATCGTCTCCCCGGTCCTTCCCCGGATTCCCGGTGCTCAGGTTTTTAACATCATCCAGAATCTGAAATCCCACTCCAGCTTTTTCCCAACTCTCGGCGGCTCGATCACAGAGTGTTTTTTCGGCTCCCCCTATGAAAGAACCGGCAAACGCGGCAAACCGGGCCAAAGCCCCGGTCTTAAAACGGCACATTTGGAGATATACGGGAACATCCGGTACAATTTCATGGTCATTGTGCCATTGTATATCAAGACCCTGTCCAAAATGCAGCCTTCTGAGGCTTTCGCAGTAGCTATCCAGAACCGTAAACTTCAGAGTATCATCTCCTCCAGTTTTCCGGACAAGGGATGTGGCATTGAACATCATCAGAGTCCCCGTATTGATGGACATATCATCGCCGTACAAGAGGTGTACAGCAGGCTGGCCCCGGCGTTCGACCGATTTGTCCTCAATGTCATCAACAATCAGACTGCCGTTATGAGCCATCTCGACCAAAGGGCTCAGAGCATAGGCATCTTCCGCGTTTCCACCGGCTGCTTCACAGCATAGTACCATCACCAGAGGGCGCCAGCGCTTCCCGCCCCGCCTGAGCAACTCAAGTCCGGGAGCATGAAAACGATCGATCATGCTGGTAGGAACAGGGCTGGAGAGAGAATCCGTCATGGAGGGCAGCCATTCTGAGGATGCATTTTCAGGCATCAGCCGGTAGAGTTCCTCTTCAATTTTTTCCAATCTCTGACTATACTGGTTCATGTTCACACCTCGTTGTAACCATTATAGAAGGAGTACCCGCCATGTCCAACAGGAGCCGCCCGGATTTCTATTCTCAAAAAGCCAAAAAAGAAGGCTATATGGCCCGTTCGGTGTACAAACTGGAGGAAATTCAGACCAAAAACCGTCTGATAAAACCAGGTGACAGGATCCTCGATGTGGGGGCATCTCCGGGAAGCTGGACCCAATACTGTCTACGCCTGCTCAAAGGAAAAGGTGCTGTCATAGCGGCAGACCTTAAGCCTCTGGGACAATTCAAGATAAATGGGGAACTACATTTCATCCTGGGAGATGTATTTTCTCAGGACGTCCGGGGTAGTCTGTCTGAGCTGGGACCTTTTGACGTAATTATAAGCGATGCGGCCCCTTCAACCACAGGCAACAGACTGATGGACACAAGACGTTCCTACAACCTGGTTGAGCAGATCCTGGACTTTGCCCTGATCTGGCTGAAGCCGGGGGGGAACTTTACGGTCAAGGTATTTCAAGGTGGTGATGAAACCGAGATTTTTGATAAGATGAAAAACGAATTTGATCTGGTAAAAAAACTAAAACCCAAGGCCGTCCGGAAAGAGTCTTTTGAGTATTACTTCATTGGCCTGGGTAAAAAAAATCAGTCGGCAGTCAGAGCAACTGAACCCAGAACAACACGGCCGATAGATCCCGCTCCCGGTTCTCCCAGATAGTAGCCCTGGGAATAGTCAATTCCCAGAGAGCGGACCACATCGTAAATTTCCAGGGAATGAACATATTCTGCAATAGTTCTGGTTCCCGTGCGTTTGGCAAAACCCACAATGGTCTCGGCTATAATCAAGGCATTCTAGTCATGGTCCAGGTTCCGGATAATGGATGCATCAATCTTTAAATAATCCACATCCAGCTCCATGATATAATTAAAATTTGAATAACCCGTACCAAAATCATCTAAAGCGATGGAACATCCGTAATCTTTAACCATGCGGACAAACTCGAGAACTTCGGGAACCCCCTCAATATTTTCACTTTCCAGGATTTCAAAACAGAGCCGGGGTGCTTCCTTCCAGTGATTATCCAGAATCCTCTTGATGAACAAGACGGTATCCCTATTCTGTATATCCTCGACGGAAATATTAAAACTATATTCCAATACAGAGTTTTTCATCTCCCGTATGATCTTCCGCAGCATAATCCGGGACAGTGAAGGATACTGGCGGGACCTCACGGATATTTTGAGAAATTTGTCCGGGTAGATTATTGTCTCATCGATATCAATGATGCGCATAAGGCACTCATATTTTTCAATCTGGCCTGTCCGGTTATTAATTATGGGCTGAAAGTAGGGAACAACACGATCATCACGGATAGATTTCTTGACCTCATGAGTCCAGCGGATATTTTCTTCATACTCCCGGGGAATGTTCATTGAGTGATGATACACCAGAAAGGAAACTCTCCTCTCTTTGGCCTTTTTAAGGGCCATATCCGCCTGTGCCAGTATTCCAGGAGTCCGGTTGTTCATGTCTTCCATCAGATCTTTACTCAGAACTGAAGCAATTCCCAGAGAGATTGTGATAGTAATCTCAGTTTCATTCACCTGAAAAGGGTAATCATTCACCATTTCAATGATCACATCGGCGGTTCTGCGGATTCGCTCCTCGTCCTGGGAATAGTTGAACAGAAAAGCAAACTCATCAATTTCCAGTTTGTAGAGGTCGACGCCTTCAAACAAACGGGAATGGGATGACCGAGCCAGGCTTTTCAGTCGTTTGGCCAAAGAAAGGATAACTGCGTCACCAACTCTGTTGCCATAAAAATCATTGACTTCCTTGAAGGAGTCAATGTTGATTAGGAACAGGACAAGATCGTTCTGAACCGCTTCGAGACGAAGCTTTTCCCTGTTGGGAAGACCTGTCCTTCTGTCAAAATAAATTTTTTCGATAAGCCGTTCACGATCCTTGTTCCAATTCCTGAAGTAATAACGACTCAGAGGATAGGAAATGAGAACAATCAATACCAGCTTGGATATCAATGCAGCCAGAGAGTCCCGGGAGAACACACTGAGGGCGGCGAGAGAGCCCACCATGAGATAATAGGCCAGTAAGATTATAGGTTTGATTATTCGCTTCATATTTTAATCTCTAGATTAAAGGAATGTGGGAATTTCATTTCGTAAGCTTATTTTATTCCTCTAAAAGAGCGGATCAGAAATAGTTGGAAAGAAATAATCTGCATGCTCTTTTTCAACTCTCTCATCCGCCGGTCTAAAATCTCACCCTCCCGTTGAACCTGTTCCAATTCTTTTAATCCAAATTTTCTTAGACCGTCTCCGGTGATTTTCTGATTCTTTTTACCCCTGATTTCATACATTTGAAAAGCAGTCTGCAATGCTTCTCCTTCGGCAAGGGCAGTCTTAACCTTGAGGACCCGGCGAATCTGCCTCATCAGCCCTGAAAGAAGGTATACAAGGTCGGCATCACCGGAAAGTGTTATTTTTGAAAAGACCTCCAAGGTTCCCGAGAGATCCTTGAGTAGTATCTTTTCAAAAAGGGTGAAGACATTCTCTTCCTTGCTGTGATATACGAAGTTATCAATATCTTCATCCTGAATGACATCGCCGATATTGAAGTAAAAAGACAACTTTTGACAGGCTTCCTTGAGATCGACAGTATTATTATCGACCATCTCCAGGAGAACATGGATGGCTCTAGCCTCTATCTTCATTCCCTGATCGGAAAAATACTTCTGAACCCAGTCTATTTTCTGATTATCGAACATTTCCCAGAAAATTTTCTTTTCCGACCCGGGAACCAGGGCGGCCAGCCTTTTATCAACACTGACAGAGTCGCTCAGAAATACCAGGGTTACATCTTCGGGCATATTCTTGCAGAACTGCCCCAGCATCTTGATGTCACCAGCCTTCTTAATCTCCTCACAACTTAAAATCACCGCCAATTTGTGAGACGAAAAGAGAGATCCGTTTCTGAGGATCGAAATGATCTGACTTATATCTGTATCAAATGGATAAAAACGATGAGACTCAGGCTCTTCACCGCCCTTCTTTTTCAAGACCTTTTTGAGATTATCCAGATACTGATCTTTTTGCCCCTTTTCGGGACCCAATAGCATATGAAGTTGTTTTTCAGCCATATTGCCTAATTATTGTAATTAATTTTCCCAGGATTCTGACATCCTGAGTAAAAATCGAGGGGTATGCCGGATTCTCAGCCTGGAGGCGGACCCGGTTTTTCTCTTTGTAAAAGCGTTTGAGAGTGACTGAGTCATCGACCATGGCTACAACGATTTCACCATTATCCGCCAGGGGCTGCTGCACAAAGACCGCCAGATCTCCATCCAGGATTCCCGCACCGGTCATGCTTTCGCCCTGAACTCTCAGGGCAAACAGATTGCCCTGCTTTAAAACGTCTATAGGAAGGGTGACAGATCCGTCATGATTTTCTTCTGCAAATAGGGGCAAACCTGCGGCGACACTGCCGAGAATCGGTATTTTCCTGCTTTCTTCACTCTCTTCTATATCGGGAGTCAGAGTAATAGCTCTAGACTTATTATGGCTGATGGCTATGACTTCTTTTTTCTCCAGGGCTTTCACATGATCATAAGCTCCTTTGACGGAAATGCTGAAATTTCTTCCAACTTCCCGGATAGAGGGAGGATACTGATTATCCTGAATATAACCCCGTATAAAGTCCAGAATCTCACCCTGTCGTTTTGTCAAAGTTTTCATTTTATTATTTCCAGACCATATTTTTTAATCTTGCTATGAAGATTACTGGGATAGATTCCCAGATCCTGAGCAGTTTTGGATATATTATACCCGTTTGTTTCCAATCTGTCCTGTAAAAGAATCTGCTCAAATTCATCCCTGGCTTCATTCAACTTCTTGGTGCCGAATTTTTCAAGGAGGGGTGATTTTCTGGCAATCTTCTGTTCTCCCAGAAATTGCATCACCAATTCAAGAGAAATCACATTCCCATCGGACATAATATTAATTCTTTCCATGAAATTTTTCAATTCCCGGATGTTTCCCGACCAGGGAAATCGGGCCATTCCTTCCAGGCCTTCAACAGAGATGCTGCGGGGTTCCTGTCCGGAGGGTGTATACAACTTCATAAAATGATTTACCAGCAGAGGCAGATCCTCAATCCTTTCACTTAAAGAGGGTACATGAATAGGCACAACATTGAGCCTGAAATAAAGGTCTTCCCGGAAGTGATTCTCCTCAATTTCTCTCATAATATCTTTATTGGTGGCAGAAATGACTCGCACATCTACCGAAACCTGTTCCGTACCGCCAATCCGGTCAAATTTCATCTCCTGAATAGCCCGAAGCACCTTGGCTTGGGCGCCAAGAGACATATCAGCGACTTCATCCAGAAAAAGAGTTCCTCCGTCAGCCATCTCAAACTTTCCCTTCTTGAGTCTTGCGGCACCTGTAAAGGACCCTTTTTCATGTCCAAAGAGTTCACTCTCAATCAGGTTTTCCGGTATGGCGGCACAATTGACCTCAATAAATGGTTCATACCTGCGGGAGCTGCTATTATGAAGAGCCCGGGCTACCAGCTCTTTCCCCGTTCCATTATCTCCCAGGATCATGACCCGGGCATCAGAATCGGCACTCTGTTTGATGATTTCACGAATCTGCCTGATTCCTTCGCTTTCACCGATCATCTGATCATCCAGGACACCCGCTGTTTTCAGAGAACGGTTCTCCTTCTTAAGCTTTTCCAGTTCAATAGCATTTCGACTCAGGGTAATCACCCTGGTCAGATCCAGAGGTTTTTCCAGGAAATCAAAAGCTCCCATCTTTATGGCTTTAACCGCCAGATCTACATTGGCATGCCCCGAGATGATAAGAACTGAGACGACAGGATACTCTTCCCGGAGGATTTTAAGCACTTCTATCCCGCCCATCCTGGGCAGCCAGATATCCAGAAACACAAGATCTACCGGCTCAGTCTTCATCATACGAAGGCCTTCGATCCCATCTGGAGCCTCAAGGACTTCATAACCCTCGTCGCTCAGAATATCCTTAAGAACATCTCTGACAGAAGGTTCATCATCTATAATCAGTATCCTTTCCATACATCTCCTCATAAGGCAGGTCCAGGTAAAAGGTTGTCCCTTCTCCCGGGGACGACTCAACCCAGATACGTCCTTTATGGTCATGAATAATTCTTTCTACAATTGAAAGGCCTAATCCTGTTCCTTTATCTCTTGTTGTAAAATAGGGATTGAATACCTGATCAAGCAAGTCTTCAGGGATTCCGGGTCCGGAATCAGATACCTGTACCCTAGAGTAAACAGAATAACCTTTCTTCACAAGATCGGCTCTCAAGATTATGATACCCTCACCCCCCATAGCCTGCAGTGCATTAGAGAACAGATTCTGAAAAACCTGCCGGAATTGACCCGGATCAGCGTGTATGTAAAGATCATCCCTGAGATCTTCTGTCAGAAAGGTGACTCCCGGAGAGGACTCCTCCAGGACCTCAATGATGGAATGAAGGAATTTTTTTAAATTCAACTCTTCCATGGCCGGCGATTTCTGCCGGGCAAACTCCCTGAATTCTGTGAGAAGACTGTTGAGATTATCCACTTCCACAAGGATTCTATTCATTCCTTTCCGAATAACCTGTTCAGGAATCTCATCATCACCCAGGCGGGTCAGAACTCTCTGGGCATACAAACGGATAGGAGTCAGAGGATTTCGTATCTCATGAGCCAGCCTCTGGGCAATATCCTGCCAGGCTGATACTTTTTCGGTCTGCAGGGTCTCCATGCGGGAGACTTCCAGCTCTTTGACCATGGTATTGAAAGAATCGGTGAGAAAAGAAAAATCATCATTCTCCCTGCTGAGGAGTCGATAGGAATAGTCCCCCTGGGCAACTCGTCTGGTTGCTTCTTCCAGCCCCAGAAAGGGTTTTATCATACGCTGGCTTATGACCAGGGCGACTACAAATCCCAGAAAAAGCATGGGTACCAGAAAAATAGCATAGAAGAGAATCAATCCGACGCTGAAAAGTCTATCATACTCTTCAAACTGTTTGAACTTTTCAATACCCTGTGTGAGATTTCGGGCATGATCGTCAAATTCCCGGGGGATGGTTCTATACAGAACAACCTTATAGGGAGTTCCGCTGCTCTTTAATTCTTTCATATACCCGAGAATGCTGAAGTCGGGAACCGTCCTTTTGGGTATAAGCCCGGGCTTGATCAGTTCCAGCTCTTCCCGGGAATAGGTCAATCGGGGATCACCAAACACATATAAATCCTCAGGAGAAAGAATCTGGATTCCCTCAATCATCGGAAACTGAGACTTCAGTTCCTTCCAAACCCGTTCCGGGGATTGGGAAACCCGGGAGGCAGAAAGAGATAAATAGGGGCTGTTCCCAATGTCCTCCAACTCACGGTTCAAATCAAAATAATACTCCAAAGCGATTTCCAGTCCGCTATCAAGGGCCATTCCCACTTCCGGACCGAACCATTGGTTAAAAACCATGTCTACAAATCGCAGAGATAAAACAGTTTGAGGAAGGGAGATGAGGAAGATGATCAGAAAAATCAGCAGCACAAGACGCAGCCTGAAACGGTATGAGGAATGCTTCGATCGGACTTTACGCCAGACATAAATGAAACTGTACCCCAATGAAATGATCAGAATCAAAGGAATGGCCATCAACAACACCAGGGAGATTCCATCCTCACCGATGGTGTTCTGATCCATACTTCCCAGAATGTTGGAAGAAAAAACGAGAATCAGGACAATAACCAGAAGGTAGAGAAGGATGACCGTAATCACGCTATTTTGGAGGAATTCTCTAATGGATTGGAATTTCAATAAAAATCCCCCTGGAATACGGGCTCCCATGAACCCTGTCTGATGAATTTACCGGGCAGGAGGTACAAGATGCTGAAGGGAGGGACCAGTTTTTTATATATTATTTTTTCCCGGACTTTAAGTATTGGATCTGAATCTTTGGGAATATGGATACCCGAAGGGTAAATCAGGATGCCGGAAAATGCCTTAAAAAAAAGGTCCCAATCCCGGTACACAGCGGATTCCCGTCCATTGAGGAGCAATATATAGTCCCCTGTAATCTTGTCTCTAAAACCGGTTTTTCTGATATGTATTTCCAGATGCTCTCCTCCGATGGAGTAAGGGCTGCCGCTCATCTGAATTCGGAAGCTGGCAAATATTTCCGACTGATGCCCATTGTTTATATTGCTCCGGATTAATGCCTCAGGGATAGGATCTGGATGAAAGTACAAAACCAGAGAACCATCTTCTCCTGTGCTGTATGAAGCTATAGGAGTATTCAGTCCGAATAAGGGAGAAGCTGATATGATCAGAACTAGAAGGATTCTGATGCCGTATCCTGGATCATTCCTCTTCAAACCTGCTTTCAAAAAGGGCAAACAACGCATCAAGTGCTCCTTGCTCATCCGGACCTTCGGCGGTAAGTACGACCTTGGTATCATATCCGGCACCCATTGTCAGGATTCCCATAATGGACTTGGCATTTATTTTTTCAGACCCCATCTCGATAAAGATCGTGGATTCAAATTGAGAGGCTGTCTGCACAATCAGGGCCGCAGGTCTGGCATGCAGCCCTGCTCTATTTTTTACAAGTGTATCTTTCTGAACCATTCTTTAATCCTGCTTAGTCAAATAGTTATCCTGATACATCTTTCTGGCATTGTCACTTTCCAGCATCTGTATCAGATTTTTATTAAATTCTTTAGCAGCATAATGCCCTTTATGTTTCAAGCGCTCATTTAAGGCTGCCGCTTCAATAATCACCGGAATGTTCCTGCCTGGTTTG
Organism: Oceanispirochaeta sp.; assembly: GCF_027859075.1. Taxonomy (NCBI): domain Bacteria; kingdom Pseudomonadati; phylum Spirochaetota; class Spirochaetia; order Spirochaetales; family Spirochaetaceae; genus Oceanispirochaeta; species Oceanispirochaeta sp. The sequence continues at coordinate 49,342 of NZ_JAQIBL010000191.1, forward strand.
ACGGGAATATTAAAAGTGGATATCTTCACTCCCAGTATATCAGATGTAACTTCCACCGTACCAAGTCGATCATAATTTTTTGAAGAATCCCATTCTTCAAGATTGATCACCATCTGAACCTGTTTCTTATCTCTTATTCCTCTTACTCCGAAAATCTGGGAAACATTGATGATTCCCAATCCCCGAATCTCCATATGATGCCCCAGTATCCGGTCATCACTAAACCCCATAAGGATGCTTCCATTGAAACATTTCATCAAAACAGAATCATCAGAAATCAACCGGTGGCCCCGTTCTAATAGTTCCAGCGCCGTTTCACTCTTCCCGACACCGCTTTCTCCTTTGATCAGAACTCCCATTCCAAACACTTCAACCAGAACACCATGCTGTTTTTCCTGGGGTGCCAGAATATCTCCCAGAGTCCGGATAATTTTAACAGAAAACTCATTAGAGGGCAGAGGTGTCTGAAGAACGGGAACACCCGCTTTTTCTGCCAGCACCAAAAACCAGTCAGCCGGAGTTTTTTCCCTGCAGAAAACACAAAAAGGAATAGGAAAGGAAAAAAGCTTTTCTACCGATGAAAAATCACCGGTCTCTTCCATTTCCTTCAAATACTCATGTTCAGCCGAGCCGAAAACCTGTACCCGCTGGGGTGCAAAGGTCTTAAAAAACCCTGTGAGGGCCAGTCCCGGCCGGTTTAATTCCATATGATCAATCGTCTTGGCCAGACCCTTCCGTCCGGCAAGACATTTCAGCTTCAGAGCATTATAGTCGCGCAGATCCAGATCCATCAGATCCAGAACTGTAATTTTTTCCATCTGGTTCCTCAACTTTCCAGGAATGACTCCGGACCATTGATTTTATCTGTTTTTTTGTGAAAATTCTACTCTTTTTTAAATGCGACAGGATTTCACTCCGAATTGGGAACATTTGAATGCCAGCAGAAAGATAAAAAAGGCTTCGCTGGGCAAACAAAAAGACCCTCTCTTGGTTTGAGAGGGTCCCGTATTCAAAAAGCCATAACCTTAAATTTCAGGTTTTTCGGCCATATGTTCCTGGATTTTTTCTTTCTCTTTTGTTGTTTTATGCTCCATTTTATCAAACATAATATCGATAGCTTTAAACAAGTCCCGATCTTCAACCTTGACATGGCTGTTCTGACCCCACCGAAAATGGGCGTCTGATGAAGCAATATAAAGGCCTTTGGGTTCTCGGGATAATGTAATGTGGAAATCAACGATCAGATCCTCCACATGTTTAAGCCGCTTCAGCTTTTTTTCCACGTATTCCCGGGTGCTGTCAGAAACATCATAATGAACACCTTTTAGCTCTACAGTCATAGAAGCCTCCTATCAAATGGTGTCGACAGTGAACTGCGGCACCAAAAAAAAATATAAATTATTACCGCTTGAAGGATGAGCCCAGTGCAAGTTCTTTTCTGTACTTGGCAACCGTCCTCCTTGCAATATTAATTCCTTTCTTACTCAGAATCTCTGAAATCTTCTGATCAGACAGCTTTTTTTCATCCGTGGATTCTGCAATGATCTCACGGACAACCTCTTTAACTCCTTCCTTGGAGAATCGGGAACCTCCAGATCCGGCCCCGGAAATAGAATTGGTAAAAAAATGTTTCAGTTCGTATATACCCCATTCGGTTTGAACATACTTATTGGTCGTAATCCTGGAAACAGTGGCTTCATGCACACCTATTTCACCAGCAACATCCTTTAGGGTCAGGGGATTTAAATATTTAGGGCCTCTCCTGAAAAAGTCCCTTTGAAACTCAAGAATGGCTGTTGCAGTCTTAAGCAAAGTCATATTCCTTTGATTTATACTTCCAATAAACCATCGGGCATCTCTGACCCTTCCGTTCACAAACTGTTTGACCCTCTTATCTTCGACGCCCCCCCCCTCCTGAATGTCTTCGAAGAAGGAATTGATACGCAGAACCGGAATTTCCTCGTCGTTAAGAACGATTACAAACTCACCTTCCTTCTTCCGGACAATCAAATCCGGGATGACATAGTTATAAGAACTTTGAGAGTAGATGCTGCCGGGATAAGGGTCCAGGGACTTGAGGAAATCCATTATCTCATCCCATCTTTCTCTGCTGATTTTCAGCTGCCTTATAATTTCATTATATTTCTCTTTCTCCAGCAATTCCATTAAATCGGTCAGAACCGTGTCCACTTCTTCGGGCATATCCTCCCTAAGGTGAGCCTGAATCAGTAGGGACTCTCTATGATCGGCGGCACAAACCCCCAAAGGATCAAAGTCCTGAATGAGGTGAATCATCTTTTCAAGGAGGGACCGCTCTCCTTCCCGCACAAGTGTGTCGGGGGAATCCATATGAAAGCCATTTCCATCGAGGTTGCTGATAAGAAGCTCACCAATACGGTTCTCTTCTTCCGAGAGAACTGTCATGTGCAGCTGCCACAAGAGATGATCCTGCAACGACTCACTCCGGAATATAGTTCCCTCAAGGAATTTACGTTTCGTATCCTCTCCCGTATTAGGGACTCTCTGGTACCCCGGATCCGATGAATTCTCAAAAGGATCATAATCATCACTTTTTTTAGAGGGCATTTCATCCAGGGTGGCGGGTTTTAAAGAATCGACTTCTTCCAGGGCGGGATTTTTCTCCACCTCTTCGGCAATTTTCTGCCTGAGATCCTGAATAGGAAGAGCCATCAGCTGTATAGACTGATACATCTGTGGACTCATTTTAAGTCGCTGTTCCTGTGATATGACGGTTCTTTGAACCTGCAAAAGGGCCTCCGTTTTTTTAACTGATCACCAAGAGGAATTGTATCATTAAACCCGGTTTTAGCAAGATCAATAACCGGATATGTTCATTGAGAGTTACATTGAAAAATCTTTTCCCAGGTATATGGTTCGTGCCAGCTCACTTTCTAAAAGCTCTTCTTTGCTTCCACTGACAATGATCTCACCCAGGTTCGTGATATAGGAGCGATGAGTGATGGTGAAGGTATCCCGTACATTATGGTCGGTTATCAGAATGCCGATTCCTCGTTCAGAAAGGTGCTCTATGATTTTTTTAATCTCGTAGACAGCAATGGGATCAATTCCGGCAAAAGGTTCATCCAGAAGCAGAAAACGGGGATCCGTCGCCAGAGAGCGGGCAATTTCCGTCCGCCTTCTTTCCCCTCCCGAGAGAGTAAAAGCTTTCTGTCTCCGAACCTTCTGTACTCCCAGGTCCTCAATGAGGTGCTCCATCTTTTCTTTCTTTTCTACTTTACTCAAATCATCCCGCGTTTCGAGAATGGCCCAGATATTGTCTTCCACCGTCAGCTTCCGAAAAACTGAGGGCTCCTGAGGCAGGTATGAAATGCCCAGGCGGGAACGCTTGTACATCGGCTCGTTGGTGATGTCAGTATTATCCAGAAGAATGCGTCCCGCTGTGGCTCTGATAAATCCTGCAATGATATAAAAACAAGTGGTTTTGCCGGCTCCGTTGGGACCTAAAAGGCCAACGATTTCCCCCTGATGCATAGTAAAACTCATGGTTTTAACGGCGACTTTTTTTCCATACAATTTTTTAACATTTTCGACTTGAAGAGACTTTGTATCAGAAATCATTGCCTTACTCATGGGCTCTCCTCAGGTGTTTCCAATTCCGTGTCAGCCTGGGAGTCTTCGACGACTTCGGCCGGATTGTTCTCTGCATCATTATCATCCTGGCTCTTGGAAAGCAGTGACCCCTGAACTACCCCTTCCATCCTGATTTCATCCGTATCCAGATCTACAGTGATACGGGAGGCTCTGAAAACATCGTCCTTTCTATAGACGACGGGTAAACCGGTTAGTTCAAGAACATTCCGGTCTCTGTAATACACGGCAAATTCACTCCTGCAAGCCAGATCTTCTTTGAGAATACGCACTCCGACCTGTAGAATAATCAGATCGTCCTTTTCCCTATTTTCAAAATAGCTGCATTTAATAATCATCTTATTTTCTCTGTCTTCCATCATGGAAGGACCGGTTATTCTGATGATTCTATTGTCATTATCATAATGAAACACATCCGATGTCAGAGTAAAGTTTTTTTCAAGGTCCTCCACTTCAACGTTTCCTTCACAGATGAAAAACTGAAAATCCTTACCTAGAATCTCAACACGATCAGCCTTGATCTTCTTCTTCTCCGACTGTATCAACACATTCCCTTCAAGGAGGGTGTTTTCTTTCCCCTCGGCCATGACCGATTTTAAAAAATCACTGGTAAAACTGTACTGCTCTGCTGTGATCGGTAAAAGGGAGAACAGAAGCATTATTAAAAATAGAAACCTTTTTTTATTCATCCTTACTTCCTGATTCAAGAGATCCACCGATTCCAGATGAAAAAATTGTTGTATTTGTATATAAGTCTGCCACAAAACCAGCCCCTTCCAGAAGGGATCCGTTATCCATCATGATCGTGACCCGGGATTCTTCCATACTGGAGAGCTCTCTTTTTTCATCCAGCCAGCTCAGATTCTCGGCTTTGACAGAGGCTTCATTCCTCAGGGAGTATCCCTGGATATGGCCCTGGATCTTTGCATCATTGTTATCAGAAATCAGCAGATATTCGGCTTCTCCCGTCGTGATCACGTCCCGGCCACTTCCAAACTCATTAAAGACAAACTTTATCAGCTCCGTTTCTTCCCTTTTTTCCCAGACAATTGCCTCTTCGGCTTGAAAAGTGACCTTTGGCTGTCCGCCCTGAACCTGAACTCGTTTCACACCATAGAGCCTGGATGTTGGGATAGACTCATCCAGGCTGTCACTGAAAGATGAATCATAATCCAGAGAACATGAGAAATTAAGAAAAATAATTAAAACCGAGAAGAGTATCTTTTTCACTTTCAGGAAATTATCGGTTTATATGCCCCTCCTGTCAATCAACAAAGGGATTGGAATTAAGTTCAAAAGTTTATAATATATTGACAGCACTGAATACTGGGAATTAGACTCAATATTAAGCCAAAGGACGGATAATAAATGTCAGACTTCCTGAAGGACTCTGATTTCATGAGAATTAGAGATCTCATATATAATGAAAGTGGAATCCATTTCTCTGATTCAAACAGAACCATTCTTGAAAGCCGATTGAAGGAACGCCTGAAACTTCTGAAACTGGAGAGCATCAGTGAGTACTATAATTCCTTGACAGGAAGTGACAGTGAGTTGAAAGATTTTCTGGATTCAGTCACGACCAATCTGACTCGCTTTTTCAGGAATCAGGCCCATTATGATACATTCATAAATTATGTGATTCCTGACCTGGTAGAACGCAAAAGAAAAAGTGGTGAAAAGAAAATCTCAATATGGAGTGCCGGATGTTCTACTGGAGAAGAACCCTATACAAATGCAATGGTCCTCAAAGAACACCTCCCTCCGGATTTCAAGATCGAAGTTGTAGCTTCTGACCTCAGTCTTAAATCATTGATGAAGGCAAAAGAAGGGGTTTATTTAAAGAATCGGATTACTGGAATCCCGGATAAATATCTGAATAAATACTTCACAGAAGAGGATAATAGCTATAGGGTTAAGCCGGAAATTGGGGGACTAATCAAATTTGATTATCACAACCTGAAATTCGGAAGCAGTTTGAAGAACCTGGACATTGTTTTCTGCAGGAACGTATTAATCTACTTTGATGAACCTGCACAAAAAAATGTTATTGACAACTTCTGGAATTCAATGGCCCCCCACTCCTATTTGTTTATTGGTCATTCCGAGTCACTTTTCGGCATGGATACTCAATTTAAATTTATTAAAACAGACTGGGCGTGTATCTACGGTAAAATTAAGGATTAAGTAAGAGAGGCTTCTGTGTCAGAGAACAAAATATCAGTGCTGGTTGTAGACGATTCGGCATTGATGAGAAATATAATATCCAAACTGATCGAAAAAGACAGCGATCTTCAGGTCGTTGGTACGGCCATGAATGGTCGTTTTGGATTGAACAAGATTCCCCGGCTGACCCCGGATGTGATTGTTCTGGACCTGGAAATGCCCGAAATGAACGGCATTGAGTTTCTTAAGGAGATGCATAGCCTAGGTCATAACATCCCTGTAATCATCCTGTCATCCATCGCCAAAAAAGGCGCCCGAATCACCATGGAAGCCCTGGCTCTGGGAGCCTCTGATTTTATAACAAAACCCAGCGGTTCGACTCCGGATGAGCTTGAAAAAATCGGAAATCAACTCGTAACAGTTCTTAAAGCCTTCGGTAGCAATTATAGAAGAAAGCAGGGGAACAGCGTTCCTCCTCTTGTGGACAAGCAGGTTCAGTCTCTGTCTATGGATATGGAAACCAATCGGCAGGAATCATCTCGTTTGCCTGGTAGAATCAGTATCAAACAGGATGCCTGGGAAAAAATAACACCTTCGAAAGAGCCGGAAAAGCCGGAAGTCATTGTCATTGGCATCTCAACTGGAGGACCAAATGCCCTCAGGAAGGTCTTTTCAGAAATAGATCCAGAACTTTCTGTACCGATTGTAGTGGTTCAGCATATGCCCGCCGGGTTCACCAAGGAGTTTGCCGCCAGTCTGAACAGGATTTGTCCACTGGAAGTCAAAGAAGCTGCTGAGGGTGACCTGGTCAAGGCAGGTAGGATACTGATTGCTCCAGGTGATGCTCATGTCTCTATCGAAAAGAAGTCCCTGGCCTCAATTATTCACCTCCACGATACTGAGCTGGTCAATGGACACAAGCCCTCTGCGGGGGTCCTTTTTGATTCGGTTGCCTGCGCTTATGGAAATAAATCCATTGCTGTGATCATGACAGGGATGGGTAAGGATGGAGCACGGGAAATCGGAAAGGTCTTCAAAGAGGGCGGGATGACGATTGCCCAGGATTCTTCCTCATGCATTGTCTATGGAATGCCCAGGGTCGCCGTAGAACATGACTACATCCGGAAAATCGTATCCCTGGATGACATGGCCCAGACCATCAGCAGGCTGGCGGCAGGCTAAAAAGCTCAACCGCAGCCTTTACAGGCTTTACAGGCGTCATGACAATCCATGAATTCCTTCATATCCTCTAATGACATCTTCCTCTTTATGACGGGTAGTTCTCCCGGTCCTTTGAATTTGCGCAGCAGAACATTCAGGCCCACTCCAGCGGCCAGACCCAGGACTCCAGAGAAAAACAGAAGAACTTCCACAGCTGTCAAAAAAGAAGCGATTCCATAAAAAGCCAGAAATCCTAAAAGAGGAACCATGAAGATCATAAAGGCCGCGATGATGGAAGACTTGGGATCTATCAGGATTTCCACCATATCACCCTTGGACAATGAAAATGCTTCTGGATTTTCGGCAGGAAAACAGCGTTCCTTGACCTTCCAGAAGGAGCGGGATGCTTTTGATTTATCCGCCTTGGGATTGGGATAACGGACAAGGATTGTATCATCCGTCAATTTTTCTTCAACGATTGTTGGTTGTATCATCAGGTTTCTCCGTACAGGGTATTCTTAAGGTTTCGATGCTCCGGGCTTTTCCCTGATCATCCAGATCAAGGAGAACGCCCTGCATTTCCAGCTGATCCCAGGCATCCTGGGACCTTTCTGGTATCTGAGTCAGGAATTTTTGAATCTCCAGATTCTTCTCCAGACCTCCCACAGAATGAAGGCTTCCACAGCGGCCGGCATCTGTAATCATGGCAGTTCCCTTTTTCATTAGGCCAGCATCCGCAGTTATGGCTTTCGTTCCCGTTCCAATCATGGCACTGGCATGGCCGTCTACAATATAAGCAAGGGTCTGCTTCTCTGCCGTTGTGGTAGCATGGAAGTTTACAATGATATGGGGGGTGGTTTCTTTCACTCGGCTGATCAGATCAGTGACATATGAAAATGGATTTGACAGGTGTACTCTCTGATATCCGGATTGACCCAGAAGACTAATGATGGCGATTTTCTGATCTCCCACATTATAGATACCCCATCCTCTTCCGGGACTACCGGGTGGATAGTTTGCAGGGCGGATCAAAAAGGATGCTTTTGGGATAAATCCCACCATATCCTTTTTATAGAAGACACATTCTCCCGAAGTAATGGCATCAAGTCCCAGTTTCTTCAGATACAGAGAATGATTCATTCCCATTCCAAAACCACCGGTCACACCGTTCCCGTTGGCAACGACAAAATCGAGGTTCTTTTCTTCTTTTAGTTTCGGAAGTAGTTTTTTGACAGTAAAGACACCGGCCTTACTGACAATCTCTCCAATAAACAGGATTCGCATGCCTCCTAAAATACTCAATTATTAAAAGGATAACAATTGCCAAACAAGGGCATTCTGGAGAATGTTTTTCACTTTCGAAACGGATGTTGACAAAGAAAACAAGCCTCACTATACTATTTCTACGTCTGCCTGGATGGTGAAATTGGTAGACACGCTAGTTTCAGGGACTAGTGCGGGTAACCGCGTGGAGGTTCGAGTCCTCTTCCAGGCACAATACAAACCCTTTCGGGGGATGAGATTAGAGCAACTTTAGCGAGTTGCTCTTTCTATTTATAACACGTCCGATTTTTGACTGACGCCAGTATTGACCCTTTTTGTTTTATAATTGCCATTTTA